>JAGVQJ010000149.1 GCA_020051775.1 Calditrichota bacterium
GCTATATGCTCTCGGGCGGTGTGCTCTCCTGGCTGGTGTTGATCCCGCTGATCAAATTCTTCGGCGAACTGGTTCCCGGAGTCATTCCACCCGCAGGCGGCGAACAGACTATCGCCCAGATGACCCCGGATGACATCTGGGCCAACTACATTCGCTACATCGGCGGCGGTGCAGTGGTGTTCGGCGGCCTGGTGACTCTGTTCAAAGCCATGCCCACGATCTGGTCGAGCTTCCGCGAAAACTTCCGCGAAGTGCTCCAGCACAAAGGGTCGCCCGGCGTGGACACCCGTTCGCGCACCGAACGCGACATCCCCGTGTTCTGGGCAATGGTCGGAGCTTTGGCGCTGGTGGTCCCCATCGCTCTGATGCCGATTATTCCGGGCGGTTTCGGCACGCACCTCCTGGCCGCTTTGCTGATGGTGGTGTTCGGCTTCTTCTTCGTGACGGTGGCCAGCCGCATCGTGGGGTTGGTGGGATCGTCCTCCAGCCCCATCTCCGGCATGACCATCACCACCTTGATGATCACCTGCTTGATCTTTGTGGCCTTAGGCTGGACGGGGCATGAGTTCGCCGTGGTGGCTATCGCCATCGGCGGAGTAGTATGTATCGCGGCGGCCAACGGCGGCGCCACCAGTCAGGATCTGAAGACCGGCTTCCTCGTCGGAGCCACTCCGCGCAAGCAGCAGATCGGCCTGATCATCGGCGTGGTGACTTCCGCGGTCGTCGTGGGCTTGACGCTCTTCTACCTGAATTCGACGCTGGGCGTGGGATCGAAAGACCTGACCGCTCCCAAGGCGCAACTCATGGCCATCATCGTAGACGGCGTGCTGACGCAGCAACTGCCCTGGGACTTGGTGCTGGCGGGATTCTTCATGGGCATGGTGATGCAACTCTGCGGTGTGGAAGCCTTGCCCTTCGCCGTGGGCGCTTACCTGCCCATGGAAATTTCGGTGCCCATCTTCGCGGGCGGCGTGTTGCGTTACTTCATTGATGGCTTCTACAAGTACGGCGGAGCCGAAGCCGAAACCTCCCCCGGCGTGCTGTACAGTTCAGGACTGATCGCCGGTGGAGCCGTGGGCGGCATCCTCTGGGCCGTATCCAAGGGGATGGAATCCACCGGCAGCGGCATTGCGCTGGCGTTACTGAACGTTGGCCCCAGCTTAGGTCTGGACAAACTGCCGCAGCCGATGGGCGAAATCGTCGCCGGAGCCGCCTTCGGGCTGCTGTGCGCAACCATCGTGGTGATGGCGAGGAAGAAGGGACAGAGTCCCTCTCTTCCGCCTACGGCTGCGTGAGTTGGCGGGGAATAGGATCGAGTGGATTACCTCGCGTAGGGGTCGGGCTTGACCCGACCCATGATTCGTAGTCGGGGTCGTCCCCGACCCCGACAAAGCTTTGACTGTAGGGCGGACTAAGCGAAGCGCAGTCCGCCAATTAGTCCATCCCGGGGAGCAGTCCCCCCCCTAATAAAGAGACCTTTGCTGGGTCGTCACGGACCATTCCGTGACGACCTGGGGTAGGCGGCCTGGAGCGGTCCATGCCGCCCCAGGGAAAGAAGGCGTCCACTTCAGTGGACTGAAAGAAGGTAGCCCGGGAATTCATTCACGGGGATTGGCTGGGCCGCCACGGACCATTCCGTGACGACTTGGGGTAGGCGGCATGGCTGGTTCCATGCCGCCCCAGGGAAAGAAGGCGCCCACTTCAGTGGGCCGCAGTATAATAGCCCAGCGTTTCAACGCTGGGTCGCTCTATCGGGGTCGTTTTGTTTTCGTCCACTTCAGTGGACTGAAAGAAGGTAGCCCGGGAATTCATTCCCGGGGATTGGCTACCGCGGTTTTTCGCGCCCACTGCGAATTTCCGCGTGCGTGCACCGCGATATTTCGCCCCTTTGTATCCCCCCTTGTCAAGGAAAGTAGGGGGGAGCTTTAAAGCGTCAGGTCACGCCCAGGCAGAGGGCTAAGACCTGACGCCACTTCTTGATACTTAAGACTTGAGACTTAAGACTTTACGGGTTTCACCGCTTCCACCTGCGCTGACCACACCTTACCGGCGAACTGCTTGATCCACGGCGCCAGCGACGGGCCGCACCCGCAGCCGCACGAGGATTTCATCGTATTGGCCGTCTCCTCGATCAAAGTGGACACCTGTTCGGGGCCGTAAACCAGCCGTGAAGTGACTTCCACCTGCTCGAACCCGGCCTGGCGCATCCCCTCCAGGTATTCTTCCTCGCGAATGGCTCCGGCCAGACAGCCGACGTAAGCTTCGATGCTGTTGCGCACCGCCGGAGGCAGATCCATCCCGGTCACGATATCGGACACAGAGAGACGCCCGCCCGGCTTCATGATGCGGAAGGCTTCCCGAAACACAGCCGGTTTATCCGGCGCCAGGTTGATGACGCAATTGGAGATGATCCAGTCTACGCTGGAATCCTCCACCGGCATCTTGTCCGCCGTGCCCAGCCGGAATTCGACGTTGCTGTAGCCTTTCTCTTTGGCGATCTGCGTCGCCTTCTCGATCATGGCCGGCGTCATATCCAGACCGATCACCCGACCCGTCGGCCCGACTTTCTGCGCGGCCAGGAAGCAGTCAATCCCCGCGCCCGATCCGATGTCCAAGACCGTCTGGCCTTCCTTGACTTCTGCGAATTTCAGGGGATTGCCGCAGCCGAATGAACTTTGCACCGCTTCGGGCGGCAAGTCAGCCACTTCCTGGGCATCGTAATATGCGCCTTCGGTGCTGGTCGAACAGCAGCCGGACTTTTGTTGCGACCTCTTCAGCATTTCGGTGTAACCGTCGCGCACTTGCTGCAACTTCTTCTCGGTGTTGGTTTCGTGATTCATGATGATTCCTTTTTTTGAAGCATGTGTCATTCTGGCAATCCGTCAGCTGACGGAGCGTCCAGAATCATGTGGAATTTTCCGGCTGTCAGATTCCGGACAAGCCGGAATGACAGCCTATAATAATTTAGATATTTAAATGATTCTATATGTACAGGTAAAAAAATTACCCCGTCTTCTTTTCGGTTTCGTCTTTAATCTCGAGGCCGAAAATGGAGAACATATCTCCGCAGCAGCTCCAGGCTTCGGGGCCGCAGCAGAGCGAGTACATCACCTGCTTGCCCATGCGTTTGGTCACCACCACCCCCGCGCTTTTCAGAATGCTTAAATGATGGCTGATGGTAGGCTGAGCCAACGCCGTCTTCTCCACCACTTCGTTCACGCTTAAAGGGCCATCCTTCAACATGCGCAGAATCTTCTGCCTCGTTTCATCCGACAGCGCCTTGAACATGGTCAAACATTGATCGGTCAAGTTCTCCTCCTCGATGAATTTACACGTTTGCCCTCAACACGAAGCCTCAGTTGTCATTCCAGCGAAAGAGTCTGTCCGAAAATGCCAGCGAAGGCAACTTGGACGGTCATTCCGGCTTGTCTTAGAATCAGACCGTCCGATTCCCGACGCGCTTCGCTTGCGGGAATGACGGTCTGGAAATACATTCTCGGACAGACTCGAAAGCTGGAATCCAGCATTTACTATTAAAGTGCACACTCTTGTGTTGTCGGACGTCCTCGTCCGACAACTGCCACGACCGTCAGACGAGGACGTCTGACGGCACAGGAGAATGTGCGTCCAGCATCAATTCGCTAATAATATAAGCATAAAAAACCGCCTTGTCAAGTACTTATTTAAATATTTCGATATGTAAATACCACCCCTTATCAAGGGGGGGAGGGGGGATTTTCATTGTTTCTGCCGGAATTGAAGCGAAGCGGTTTCCGGCAGCTCGCCCCAGGACTGAAGTCCTGGGCTACTTTATTGCAACCCACTAAAGTGGGCGCTCCCCAAAGCGTCCCATTTATGGGGCTGCCATGAAATAGCCCACTGTTTCAACGGTGGGCGGGATTGATTTCCACATCAGATTGCGCTTGATTTTAAGCCGATTATTCATTATCTTACCTTTTGTCCCAACCTAAGAGACCCTCATGAAAGCCGCCCTTGTTGCCCTACTCCTCCTGCTGCTAACCGCCCCCGCCCCCGCCCAGGTGCAACCCCTGACCGCCTGGTGGATTGATACCGGCGACACCGACAGCACGATGTTGGGGCCATTCGTGGAATCTATTGGGGATATTAACCAGGATGGCCTGAGCGATTTCGCCCTCATGGTCGGAGGAAATGAACTTCACCTGTATCTGGGAGACACACAACCGGACACGCTTTCCGACATTGTCATTCACACACCAGACAGCACCTTTGGCTGGTTTGGTTACGGTCTGTTCAATGTGGGAGACGTTAATGGGGATGGGTATTCGGATTTCATCGCCGGGGGAATGGTGACAGAATACAGCGACCAGCGTTACGCATATTTATATTTTGGAGAAGCGGTCTTTGATACAATGTCGGATGTGAGGTTCACTGGCGATTCAACCAGTGGGACGACGGGAAACTTTGCCTTACGAGGTGCTGGGCTTGGAGATGTCAATGGGGACAGCTTCAATGATTTCGCCATTTTGGATGAAGGCTATTTGATCAGCAATAATCCCTATATTCGAGGGGCCATCTATTTATACTACGGCGGCAATCCTCCCGATTCTATCCCTGATATTTTCATCTATGCCGACAGCACTCTAAATCGCATAGGCAGGTATATTGCGCCACTGGGTGATGTGAACGGCGACAGCTATGATGATTGGGTGATGAGCCATCCGCAATGCTATGGACCGCAGGAGGAACATTATGCTGGGGTAGTGGCAATCTATTATGGAGGTAATCCACCTGATACCATCCCCCACACAATAATATATGGTTCTGCTGCCGATGCTATGATGGGTAAGGCTTTGACTACCTTGGATTGGAATGGAGATGGGCAGGATGATATTTTCGTAGGAAGCGCCTATGATTTTCCTCCCAATTTTTATTCTTCCGTATGGGAATTCAACGTTTCACCCAACATGACCGGGCAGCCAGATCACATCTTCCTGGGGCAAGGAGGGACGTTCAACTGCATCGGCAACTTTATGTTTCATGCCGACCTGAACAGCGATGGAAGACAAGATTTAATAGATGGCGAACCAGGCTGGCAATTAGCTGGTAAGGTTTATGTTTTTTTAAATGGAACTGGGCAAGATACTCTTTTCGATGCAACCTATTACCAAGGGAACTTTGATGGTTACTTAGGACATAGGGGCTGCAATATTGGTGATACAAATAATGATGGCATTGAAGACATGGTGATCGGAGAAGGAAACGGACCCGGCCGGATTCACGTTATTCTTGGTGACGATGGTCTGCACCAATCTGGGGTTTCACCATTCCCTGAATCCCCTTTACCTCAGACTGCTGTTTTACTGAAGGCATACCCCAACCCCTTCAACAGCGAAGTGGTTTTGGAAATCACCGCACCCAGTTTAAAAGACAATATTATTTTGATATATAACCTCGGGGGCCAGGAAGTGCGCCAATTCCACCTCGGCTACGGCCAAAAGCGGGCGGTCTGGAATGGGAAAAATGCTTCAGGTCAGGACTGCGCGGCTGGAGTCTATTGGGCGAAACTGACCGGACCAAACTATCAAGTTACTGAAAAATTAACTCTGATACGGTAATTGATTAGCATCAACCCTTCGCCCACCCCTAAAGGAGTGGGCTACATCTATGCAAAGCCCCATAAATGGGGCTGCGAGCCCGCTTCAGCGGGCTTGAAATAGTCGTAGCCCCGTCCTTTGAGGGCGGGGCGAGGGATAGAAAGGAAGCGACATGCACACGTCACGTTTTCTTCCATTGCTGGTCGTGATAATGCTCGGCTCGACCGGAGTCATCAATTCACAAACTCGTGACGCCGCCGAAGTTCCTCCTGCTATCTTCGAGATGCCCACCCAGGTGATTCTGGATTCACTGGCCAGCCAAAACCCGTTCATGTCGGCCAGCGCCAGATTATTGTTGCAGGCCCATCTGTGGGACCACCCGGAGCACCGGGGCGTGCTGTCGTTAAAATCCCCCCGGGATGCCAGCCTGTTTTACGCTTTCACCGGCATGAATAGCCCCATGGATGTCCTGTTTTGGTCGGACTCCGCTCATACGCTCGTGGGTGAAAATTCTTATGAACCGAGTTTTTGCAATCCCGTGCGTCGAGTGTCCAAATACCGGGGCGATACTCCCGGAATTATCCTGAGTGGGATGAGCGACATGTTCGATCCGTTCATGTTTGCCCCGGAACATGCCGATTACAGCATTCAATTTTATGGACGGCTCCTGGAACCGGTCAAAGTGGATTCCGTCCTGCTGAACGTCGTCGTCACCTGGATGGACGGGCATGGCAGATATCACCAGGCCGTCTGGGACGAGGGAGCAAAATCCGGCTGTCTGCGCGCTTCCGATTTTACCAATCGCTGGAACTTGTCTCGGCCCAAAACCTTCTGCGTCCACAATCCGGACGACGATCCGGTTTACGCTGAAGGGGATCTGATTATTACCTGGACCGGAGCAGCGGATCTGGAAATTTATTACCTGATCATTTCGGACTCGAAGAGTGATGCGCCATTGATGGTTTATCCGTAGCTTTTTTGAGGTGTCGGACATTTAGAATCGTCATTCCCGCAAGCAAAGCGCGTCGGGAATCAGACGATTCGAAGCACGGTCTACCTTGTCAGATTCCTGACACGCTGGCATGACATCAACGGTATCGGCATTCGAGCACGGGCTTAATGCCTATGTCCTGAATCGGAGTCGTTACTCAACCACAATCAACCGATTAACACTCATGTTAGATGACAAATTCGCAGTCTATATAATGGCCAATCAACGGCCGACATTGTATGTAGGGATTACGAATAACTTGGTTCGCCGGGTCGGGGAGCATAAAACAAGTTTTAACCCCAAAAGCTTCACATCCCGATATAAATTGTATAATTTGGTGTATTACGAGATGCTAAAATCCAGTTATCAAGCCATCATCCGCGAAAAGCAAATTAAGAAGTTGAATCGAAATGAAAAACTTGACTTGATTAGAAGCTTCAATCCTAATTTCAGGGATCTATATCCGGAAATTATTGAAGGGTATTTTGGTTAAACGGTCA
>JAGVQJ010000023.1 GCA_020051775.1 Calditrichota bacterium
TAATCCCTTTAATCCCTCAACGACCCTCAACTACCAACTTACCGGCCCCAGCAACGTGCTTTTGACGGTGTGGGACACGACCGGCCGGTTAGTGGCGACGTTGGTGGAAGAGAGCAAAGAGGCAGGCGTACATGAAGCAAGGTTTGACGGATCAGGGTTAGCAGCGGGTATTTACCTCGCTCGATTGACCGCCGGGAATTTCACGGCCTCGCAGAAACTGGTGCTGCTCAAGTAGTCAAAAGTTTCAAGCCACAAGCCATTGGAATAGGCGGCGCATTTGCGCCGCCTATTTGTGTCTAATAGTAACGTTCACTTTATTCCTTAAACCGTGATTCTGCTGAAATAATCAGTGGAATCAGGCTTGGCAACCGGTTAATGACTCCACCCCGAATAAAAATGAAAGAAATCACTTGACTTTAACGCATTAAGGTATTATATTGTACTACGATTGTAGCCTAATTAGACCTTTACTCAGGGAGCTTACCATGAAACGGGGACTTTTTCGACTGTTCAGAGCCGTGCTGACAGCCGCGATGTTGTTTCTGTGTTTTGCTTCTGGCCTTGCCCAGAATCAACGCACACTCATCCTGGGCGCGTATACCGTGCCCAAGGAAGCATACCAGAAAGAGATCATTCCCGCCTTCCAGGCCTACTGGAAACAGAAGACTGGACAGGAGGTGAAATTTGATGAATCTTATGTGGGATCCGGTGCGCAAGCCAGAGCCATCATCGGCGGCTTTGAAGCGGACATCGCCGCTCTTTCGCTGGAAGGCGATCTGCAAAAAGTTGCGGAGGCCGGGTTGATCAGCTATAACTGGAAGGCAGGCCCTCAAAAGGGTATGGTCACCCATTCCCTCGTAGTCATCGGTTACCGTCCCGGTAATCCCAAGAACATCCGAGATTGGGATGATCTTACCAAGCCCGACCTCGATATCATTTACCCCAACCCTAAGACCTCTGGCGGCGCCATGTGGTTTGTGAATGCCGTTTATGGGGCGGGTTTGAAAATGAGTGAAGCTCAGTCAGGAAAGAAAGATTACGCCAAAGCAGCCGATCTTTTAACTAAAGTGCAGCATAATGTCAAGGTCATGGACAAGAGCGGCCGTGAATCCGTCACTACCTTTGAGCGCGGTGTTGGCGACGCTATTCTAACTTATGAGAATGAAGCTTTATTGCGGCAGATGGAAAGTCGTGACTTCCCATTCCTAATTCCACACGCAACCATTCTAATCGAAAATCCCATCGCGGTTGTGGATAAAAATGCCGTCAAGCACGGAGTCAAAGATTTAGCCGAGGAGTTTGTGCAATTCTGCTGGACTGAAAGCGCTCAGCGCTCTTTCGCCAAATTCGGTCTAAGACCGGTGCTGCCAAATATCGCTCTGGAATTTAAGCAGAAATTCCCCATACCGGAATTGCTTTTCGATACCGCCTACCTGGGCGGCTGGACTGAGATTGAGAAAACCATCTACGGCCCGAACGGCGTCTGGACAAAAGCGGTGGAAGCCGCAGCCGGCAGGTAATTTCATGAGGTATAAAACTGGACAGGCTGTCATGGGCAGTGACGCCCTGATCAAGACGGCCGTCTTTTCTTATGTCGGTCTGTTGGTTATCCTGCCGATCATGGCGGTTAGCTTTCAAGCTCTGGGGCAGGGATTCGGTAAGATCATCGAGGATGTCCTGCAGCCCCAGGCGCTCTTTTCTCTGAAGCTGACTTTCACCTGTGCCATAGCCATGGCGTTATTGAACCTGGTAACCGGCACGGCTATGGCCTGGGTGTTGGTGCGCTATGATTTCCCCGGCAAGGCGGTGATCAACTCAATGATTGACCTGCCGTTCGCATTGCCCACCAATGTTACGGGATTGATGCTGGTTGTGCTTTATGGTCCAGTCAGTTGGGTAGGCAAAGCACTGAAAGTTCATGGTATCGAAGTCATCTACGCTCAACCGGGAATCATATTGGCCCTGCTGTTCGTCACCTTTCCCTTCGTGGTGCGGTCTGTGCAACCAGTCTTGATGGAATTGGACAAAGACATTGAAGAGGCTGCGGCAACTCTGGGGGCAAGCCGCTTTACGACCTTTCGCCGGGTGGTTTTACCCCATTTGATGCCCTCCGTTCTGACCGGTGTGGCGCTGGCCTTTTCGCGGGCTTTGGGCGAATTCGGATCCGTCGTTGTAGTAGCAGGCAACATCCCCATGAAGACCCAGGTAGCTCCGGTGTTCATCTATGGCGAAATCGAGAGCTACAACCCGCGCGGGGCCCTGGCAGTATCGCTGGTATTACTGGTTAGCTCACTGACTGTTCTGATTGCGCTAAACATGTTGCAGCGTTGGGGGAGGGAACGTGGAACTTAAAGCAATCGCCGGCGCTGAATCCATGGTGCAGGTACGTCCCGGTACGCAACGGTCTCCTTGGGGACGCCGGGCGTTAACGGCGGGTACGCTCGGCTGGTTCGCTATCCTCGTACTATTTCCAGTCGGAGCGCTTTTAAGCGAAGCTTTTCAAGCCGGCCCGATTGCTTTTCTGCAGGGGCTTCAGGGTGAAGCCGCCCGTAATGCGTTTTGGCTCACTTTGTGGACCACGGTTCTGGCGGTAGTGATCAATACGGTGATGGGATTGTTGCTGGCCATTCTACTGGTGCGCTACAAGTTCCCCGGCAAGACGCTTTTCGATGGCATCGTGGATCTGCCCTTTGCCGTATCGCCCGTGGTGGCAGGATTCATGTTTATGGTGTTATTCGGATCTCAAGGCTGGTTGGGGCGTTGGTTTGAGGCCGGAGGCATTAAGATCATTTTCGCATTACCGGGCATCCTCCTCGCTACGCTGTTTGTCACATTGCCCTTTGTGACTCGAGAGGTTGTTCCGGTATTGCGGGAAATGGGCCGTGAACCCGAAGAGGTGGCTTACACCCTGGGCGCAGGCCGCTGGTTGACGTTTCGCCGGGTAACCCTACCCACAATTCGCTGGGGATTAATCTACGGGGTAACCCTCACTATTGCCCGAGCTTTGGGTGAATTTGGCGCTGTGTTGGTCGTCAGCGGCAACATCATCAAGCGTACTCAGACCGCCACGCTGCACATCCATCAGGAATTCACGGATTTTCATTACCAGGGTGCGTTTTCCGCCTCGGTTGTCCTGGGCGCAATCTCTTTTGTGTTGTTGCTGCTGACGGAAGTCTGGAAGAAGAAGCAAAGACAAATGTAAATTCAAATCATCTGATCCAATGAGGGGAGACATCATGTGTATCTTCAAACATGGAGATCGAAGCTATCAGGTGGACGTTACGGATTATCTGACTGACTCCCAGGAATGGGACGAGAATTTTGCCGAAGGTATTGCTCTTCGAGAAAACATTCCCAACGGCCTTACAGAAGCGCACTGGATGGTCATCCAAACCATCCGCAACCACTTTATTACCTATGGCGTTTGCCCTACGGTGTATCAAACCTGCCGGGCGAACCGTCTCAGACTTCAAAGTTTGAGGGAATTATTCCCCACCGGTTATCAGCGAGGCGCCTGCAAACTCGCCGGTCTGACCTATCGTGAAGGATTTCTAGGATACTCGGAAATGCCTGAATCCGCTGCTGAGGTTTTACCAGTTAACCAACAAAAAACTTATACAGTGGACATGAGAGGCTTTCTGGTTGAGGCTTCCCAGTGGGATAAAACATTCGCCATCTTTAAAGCGTACGAATTAAAAATGCCGGGGAAAATGGGACCGCAACACTGGCAAGTTATCAGCTTCCTGCGTGATTATTGGGATGCAAATAGGTTGATCCCAACGGTTTACGACACCTGCGAAGCTCTCCATTTGGAAATTGACGAACTCGAACGGCTCTTTCCCGATGGTTATCACCGAGGCGCGGTAAAAATCGCCGGTCTTCGTTTGGCTTAGATTTGCAGCGTTCGTCTCTTCGATCCATCAACCACTAACGACTCACAACCAACGACTATGGGCATCGCCGTTAAAGATCTGACAAAACGCTTCGGTGATTACACCGCTGTAGATCACGTCAGTTTTGAAGTGGAACAGGGCAAGCTGGTGGCGCTGTTGGGCCCCAGCGGATCGGGTAAAAGCACCATCCTGCGCATCATCGCCGGATTGGAAGATCCCGACGGGGGAGCGGTTTTCCTGACAGGTTCCGATGCCACCAACTTGCCCACGCAGAAGCGCAATGTGGGCTTCGTTTTCCAGCATTACGCCCTGTTTAAACACATGACAGTGCGTCGCAATATCGGTTTCGGTTTGGAAGTTCAGAAGCGTCCCCAGGAGGAGATCCGCATTCGGGTGGAGGAGCTTCTGGGTTTAGTCAAATTGGAAGGTTATGGCGAACGTTATCCTTCCCAGCTCTCCGGCGGCCAACGTCAGAGAGTGGCGCTGGCTCGCGCGCTTGCTCCCAAGCCCCGCGTCCTGTTACTCGATGAACCTTTCGGCGCGTTGGACGCCAAGGTGCGACAGAACCTCGCGGCGTGGTTGCGCGAGCTGCACCACCAGGTACAAGTGACCAGCATTTTCGTTACGCATGACCAGGATGAGGCCATCGAGATCTCAGACCGCATCGTGGTTCTCAATCGCGGAAAGGTCGAACAGATCGGCAAACCCGAGGAGATCTACGACCGGCCGCGCACCAAGTTCGTCGCCAGTTTTATCGGACATGCAAACGTCATCGAAGCCACGGTTCGGGAAGGCCGGGTATTAGCCGGCGATGATTCGCTAACCTTGCCTGTTTCCGGCATGGAGAATCAACCCGGCGAAGCCGTTGTACTGGTTCGGCCTGAAGACGTGACGCTGTCTCGGCAGTTCGTTTATAGCCAGTTGAAGGGAACCATCGTGGGTGTGCGTTATCGCGGCGACGTGTATGAAATTACTGTAGAGATGTCGGGAATCCCGTTACGCGTTATCGAGGAGAAGGAACGGTTTCACACGCAGAGATGGTCATTGGGTGAAGAAGTCGGTATACAATTCGATCGGTATAAATTCTTCCACGCGGAGGAGGGACACGATGCCATTCGTGAACGTTTGCGCAGTCTTGGGTATATTGAATGACCGTTATCTATTAATAAACAATTAGATAAGATATGCCACAAAAAAGATGCACTTTAAAAATAATTCAGATTTCTCTTGCATACATTCGAGGCATAATGTAAATTATAGTCAGAACCATCCTTGCAAAGGCCAAAAGCTATAACTGGTGTGTGGAGGCACCATGAAGACGCTTAAATGCCGAGGGCGGCTGTGTGCGCTGGTGTGCGGCTGGCTCTGGATATCAGGCCTTTTGCTCATGGGGAAAGTCCTGGGGTCGCTGAGTCAGGTAGCGCCGGGTTCAATCACAGCGTCCAAGATGGACGCTGTGGGTGTCTTACAGATCTTCTTTCTGTTGTTTACCGCGGCATGTTTAGGTTTGTATTTCACCTGGCATAGGCAGGTGTAAGTCAACAGCAAGCCTTAGCGCCCCGGGAATCGAGGCGGCCACAGAAAATCAGAATCACCAGCCATACCCGCAGCGCCGGAACCGAATCAGGTTTCGGCGCTTTAATATTTTAGGATGCAACTTGGGCCGAAATTTACGTATATATTAAGGATTATCCCAAAAGGAGTAATTTCGTGAAGCAACAAGATTTTCGCCTTGAAAAAGATTCCATGGGAGAGATGGCAGTGCCTCGCACTGCCTATTGGGGCGCACAGACTCAACGAGCGGTGGAAAATTTCCCCATCAGCGGGATTCGGTTTCCGCGCAGTTTCATACGAGCTCTTGGCCTGGTGAAAATGACCGCTGCGCAGACTAATGTCGAGCTGGCTCTTCTGGAAAAAAATCTGGGAACGGCAATTGCTAAAGCTGCCGGGGAGGTCTCGTCGGGCAAGCTCGATGAACACTTCCCCCTGGACATTTTCCAGACGGGCTCGGGTACCTCCACCAACATGAACGCCAATGAAGTTATCGCCAACCGCGCTAATGAGATTCTGGGCGGCAAAATCGGGGACATGAAGCCAGTCCACCCCAATGACCATGTCAATATGGGGCAATCCAGCAACGATGTCATTCCAACTTGCATGCACCTGGCCGTCTACGATGAACTGCAGGCCAACCTGTTGCCTGCCCTTTGCACTCTGCAGAAGGCGTTGGATGACAAGGTCGTGGAATTCCATGATGTCATCAAAATCGGCCGCACTCACTTGCAGGATGCCACACCGATGCGTTTAGGTCAGGAATTCAGCGGTTATTCCAGCATGGTGAAGCATTACCTGAGGCGGCTGGAAGAGCTTCTGCCGTCGCTATCGGAACTCGCATTGGGGGGCACAGCGGTGGGAACGGGCCTCAATACTCATCCCCTGTTTGCCCGAATAGTCATCGAAAAGATCAACGAATTAACGCGGGCGAATTTTATTGAAGCTCCAAACCACTTCGAGGCGCAAGGATCTAAGGACGCCATTGTCGAAACCAGTGGACAATTGAAGGCAATCGCGGCTGGTTTGATTAAAATCGCCAACGATTTACGCCTGCTGGGTTCAGGTCCGCGCTGTGGCTTAGGGGAGATCATGCTCCCCGCCGTTCAACCCGGATCCTCTATCATGCCCGGCAAGGTCAATCCGGTTATGGCCGAATCCCTCATTCAGGTATGTGCGCAAGTCATCGGCCATGACCAAGCCATCACCATTGGCCAGATCATGGGCAACCTGGAGCTGAATACGATGATGCCCATGATGACACATAATCTCCTGCAGTCTATCCACTTACTGACTCAGGCGGTCAATATATTCACCGAAAAATGCATCGTGGGTTTAACAGCCGATTCCCACCGAGCTGAGGCCATGATCGAAAACAGTCTGGCGATGGTTACGGCCTTAAGCCCTCGTCTCGGCTATGAAGCGGCAGCTAAAATCGCCAAAGAGGCATACGAGACCGGCAAAACCGTTCGCCAGGTGGCGATGGAACATCAGGTGCTACCCGAGGCGGAGCTTGATAAGCTGCTGGACCCGCGATCCATGACGTGACAACATCAATAATAAATCAATCAATGCTGGAAACCTAATAATTTATATCTCAAGGAGCTTAAATGAACATTGGCATCATCGGTACGGGACACATGGGCGGCACGCTGGGCGGTTTGTGGGCACAAAAAGGGAACAAGGTATTTTTCGGATCGCGCGACGTTCGCAAGGCCGCCGGATTGATCCGGGTCATTGGAGAAAATATCGCTGTCGGCAGTTACGCCGAAGCCGTAAAATTTGGTGATGTTATCCTGCTGGCCACCCCCTGGTGGGCGACCAAGGAAGCGCTCGAATCTGCCGGATCCTTGCACGGGAAAATCCTGATTGACTGCACCAATCCGCTGAAGAAGGACTATTCTGGTTTAACGACTACTCCGGAACTTTCCGGCGGAGAAGAGGTGGCTCAGTGGGCGCCCGGAGCAAAAGTCGTTAAAGCCTTCAATAGCATCAGTTTCGCCATTTTGAAAAGTCCCAATTTTGGTCAGCAGAATGCCGGTATGTTCTATTGCGGCGATGACGCCGAGGCCAAATCCATTGTGGCTGGTTTGGCCAGGGAATTGGGTCTGGATCCGGTGGATTGCGGCCCGCTGAAGACCGCCGGAATGTTAGAATGGCTGTGTCTGCTCTGGCTACAATTGGCATTCAAACAGGATTTACCCAACTCCGCCTTCAAATTGTTGCGGCGCTGAAGATATGGAGGCGCACGTCCGACAAACGACTTCGCAGGAACGCCTGTTGCGGTTCGGCACTTCCTCTTTTTCCGAGAAGGATTGGGTGGGAACGTTTTATCCTCCGGGAATTAAACCTACTCAGTATCTGGAATACTACGCTCGGCGCTTCGACACGGTTGAAATTGACAGCAGCTACTACGGGATCCCCTCTGCTTCCACCGTGGACAGTTGGGTGAAAAAGACTCCGGACGACTTCATCTTCAGCTTGAAATTCCCCCGTGCTATCGTCCATGGCGGCGAAGGCCCCGCGCCTGATCCCGACATTGTCCTCCTGCCGGAGAAGACCTACAGCCTGCGCGATCATTTCCTCGAACTCGCCTCGAGGTTGGGGAAACGCCTCGGCCCTCTGGTGCTACAATTCCCCTACTTCAACAAATCCATTTTCGCTTCTGCTGATCCCTTCTTTGCACGGCTGCATCGCTTCCTGGAAGACCTGCCGCCGCAGTTTCAGTACGTCGTGGAAATCCGCAATCGCTACTGGTTGAAACCGGAATTAGCCGAATCGCTCCGCCGCCAGAATGTCTGCCTGGCGCTGACCGATTACCTGAGCATGCCGCTGGCGGATGAAATCGAAGCCAAATTCGATCCGGTTACCACCGATTTTGCGTACATACGTCTGATCGGAAACCGCAAGGAAATCGAAGCTCTGACTACAAAGTGGGATCATGAGGTGATTGATTGCCAGGCGAATTTGGAGCGTTGGGCACGGTTCATTGACCGGATGGTAAAACTGCGTGTGAAGACCTTCATCTATGTGAACAACCACTACGCCGGGTATGCCCCAGCGACCTTAAAACGACTGGCGAAGCTGGTCTGGGGGGAAGAGTGGCGGGAGGTGGGGCAGGAGGAGATGGATATCCCCCGCCTCACCCAGGACTGAAGTCCTGGGCTACCATCCTTCAGTCCGCTAAAGCGGACGTAAAAGGTATCCCTGATGGGGTTGAAGGTTAGTAGCCCCGGATGAAACCCGGGGAGGTAAAGCGGCCTCACCCGTGCGACCCTGACGGGGTCGAACATGGAAGACGTGGCTTCCAATAATAAACCCAGCTTGCCAGCAAGCCGGGCCACCCGCCTGACGGGATCGAACATGGAAGACGTGGCTACTTATAATAAACCCGGCTTGCAGCAAGCTGAGCCACCCGCTCTGACGGCCACAAAATGAATCGAGCCCCCTTCAGGGGGCTTCTTTTTAGTCGTAGCCCCGTCTTTTAGGGCGGGGTGGAGGAAGCGGATGATCATAGGCAGCAGCAAGCTGCCGCTCTTCCACTTTTTCTGTTCCCTGTTCCCTGTTTACTGTTCACTGAAACTCACGCTGCTCGCAGCGTCTTAAACTGCGTGCCATCGTGCACGAGATGGTGGCGCTTATCATCTAAAAACGTCTCCAATATCACTTCGTACCCCCAGAGCTGTTGCATGTACCGCAGCGTTTTTTCGGCGTAATCAATATCCAGTTCGCGGCCATCGTAATCGTGTTGCAGATACAACACACGGCGGTTCTGATAATCCGAATCAACTATTTTGATGACCGGCAGACTGGCGGTGCCTACACCTTTCAACAACGTCTCCTTGATTTTCTGCCAGTTCTCATCATCGGCCACCTGAGTGACCACACGCTCATCCCCCCGTTTTTCATGCTCGAAGAGATCCATATCACGGATCAAGTCTTCAGTCAAGTACTGGCGGATAAAACTGACGTCCCGGTCGCTTTCCCGCACTTGAAAGATCTTCTTCAAGCCGTCGCCGCCCTGCCGCCCGAATTCACGCTGCTCCTGCACGCTGGGTTGATTCCAGCGCTTCTCGATGTTCTCAAATATACGGTAACCCAGATAATAGGGATTGATCTGTCCGGGTGTGGGGGTCAAGACCTGGTTATGACGTACCATAAACTCGAGGTGCAGATCCTGGGGAAGATTCAGAGATTCCATGATCCGTTTATGCCACAGGGAAGCCCAGCCCTCGTTCATGATTTTGGTTTCCATCTGCGGCAGGAAGTATTCGGTTTCCTCGTGCACGATGGACAGCAGATCCTTCTCCCAATCGGTTAACTGATAATTGAAATCCCGGATAAAAAGCAGGATATCCTCATCTGGTTCCAGCGGCACGCGATCCAATTCCGGCGCCTTCCATTCCGGTCGCTGGTGGATAGACTGCCAGGGATCGAAAACCGGTTCGGCTTTTTCCCAGAGCCGATTTTTCTGCTCCTCGATACTCAGGCGCTTGATTTCCAGATTGCGGCGGCATTGAAAGGCTAGGGCATGAGCCGCATCCATGATACGATCCACTCGTTCCTGACCGATGCCCGGTGCCTCGATATAGGTGCGCACGCGGTCGGCATGCGCCTTGAAGCGTTCGATAGTGTATTCCGGTTTGGTATGCCGGAAGAAGAAATTATTTTTAAAGAAATCGCTATGGGCGTAGACGTGTGCGATGGTCAGGATCTGTAACAGCAGCGAATTGTCCCGCATGAGGTAGGCCAGCGACGGATTGGAGTTGATGACCATCTCGTAAGGCAGGCCGGCAAAACCGTAATCGTAAAGAGTCTTCTGGCGCTCAAAGGTTTTACCGAAGGACCAATGCGGGTAACGCGCCGGCATTCCCGAGTAAGCGATGAATCCCAACATCTGGAAGTGATCGCAGATCTCATAATTCACGGGGAAGGGATCCAGTCCGAATTCGGCCACCTTCTCCATAATGCGCTCATCCCAGAGTTGCAGTTCTTCGAGGGTGTAATTCATAGATGGTTATTAACTATTGGCTTTTGGCTTAAAGATGGAGTGGCATGCTTCAGGCGCGAGGTTCAGCGGCAGAGCATGTTGCCTATTCTTCCAGCGTCTCTTCCGCCGCCACGGATTTATCTACTGAAATCAGTTGCCGAAAGGCGCGCCACAAATCTTCCTTGCGTTCGATCTTGACCATGACGAAATTATCGGCTTCGATGGCGCGAAATAATTGATAAATTGTCCCGCTAAAGCTATACGATCCCACCGGCTTGATTTCGCCGTACCCGAACAGGTTGCAAACGGCGCAGAGTTGCCGAGCGGATTCCAACGAGGCTTCGTTGTCCGAAGGGAAATTGTCGCCGTCGCTGCAGTGGAAAGCGTAGATGTTCCAAATGGCCGGGTGGTAGCGCTGGTCAATGATTTCCAACGCCTTTAAGTACCCGGACGATACGAAGGTGCCTCCAGACTCGCCTTTATGAAAGAATTCCTCTTCGTTGACTTCCTCCGCCTCAGTGTGATGCGCAATGAAGACCAGCTCGGTGTTCTCATAACGCATGCTGACAAACTGGTAGAGTAGGAAATAAAAACTTCTCGCCAGATATTTCTTCACCGTGTCCATCGAACCGGAAGTGTCCATGATGCAGATGACCACAGCATTGGATTCGGTTTTTACGTCCTCCACGATGTGGCGGTATTTCAAGTCATCGTCATGGAAGGGGAAGCGTTCCTTGCCGGATTCGTCGGTGCCGTGCTGGCGGAATAGTCCGGTAGGCGGCGTCGGCTCCAATGATTCCCCCAGGGCGCTGCCGTTCTGCGCCTGGGTGCCTATCTGCCGACGGCGTGGCCCCACCGTGGCGTGTTTGCGTCGTATACGAGCTTTGGCGCTGCGTTTTTTATCCAGACGCGGGCGGATTCCCTTGCGGCGAAATCCCTTGCGCTTGAAGCGGCGCAGAGATTCCACTACTCGCAGTCGTTTCCTTTCCCAGAAGGGCAGCTCCAGATCTTCAAATACGATATCAATCAGCTCTTCTAAAGTAATATCGGTCTCGTAGTAATCCTCGCCAGGCTTATCTCCGGCCTGGTCTGTTCCCTGGGCCTGGCCTTGATCGGATTTCCCCACCACGTCGCCCGGTTGCGTTTGCCCCTTGCCTTGACCGACGCCAGGGGTATTTTCCCCATAGACAAAGCGGTATTCTTTTACGCCTCGGATGGGCACCTTAACCACTTTGTCGCGTGATTTGCCGATGATGGACTCCTCGGCGATGATGTCCGCAATGTTATCCTTGATGGCCTGGCGTACTTTTTCCCTATGTCGCTGACGATCGCCCGCGGATCGGTCGGAACGTTCAAAGGTTTTCTGGTATTCGTGCAGAGTGCCCATCAATCCCGCCAGAGGTTGTTGGCCGCATATTTCAGAATCACATCCACGCACTGTGAACAATAGCCATTCTGCATCAGAGTTTCCACCATCAGGCTGTATTTCTTGCTCTGATCTTCGTCGCGGGTGCGTGCCTTGGTGATGACGCGCGACAGATCCTTGACCGAGGCCAACAATTTCTTTTCAATGGCCTCTTTCAGCGGTTCATAACTTTTATAATCCACTTTAACGCTGCGGCGCGACATAGACCATAAGAAAGCGATCACCTCCTGGCGGAAGCCGTCGGCGGCCGAACCCACAATCCCGATCTGCTCCTCGATGCTGCGTAAAAAACCCTGATCGGGTTCTAAGTCCTCGCGCGTGTTGGCATCTTTCACACGACCCTTGTTGACGTAAGCTTCAGCATGATCGAGGTAGTTCTGGAAGAGGGCTTCCGCCTGTTCGTTGTAGGAGTACACAAACGCTTTGGTGATCTCCTTCTCCAGAATCTCGAGGTATTCCTTATGCAGAGTGTCCTGCAGGAACTCCAACTGTTCCTTGCGGGTATCGTCGGGAATATCGGCGGCCTTGATCATCTGCACTATTGACTCCATAACGTTTATGGGATTAATGCAATGACCCTCAAAGTTTTCCGACAGAGCATTATCCAACGCCTTCATGATGAACCGCGTGGAAATTCCGTCCATGCCTTCGCGCTTGGTATCTTCGCGAAGCTCATCCAAATCAACTTTCTTGGTACGCCCTTTCTCCAGGACCTCCTCGCCATTGTAGAGTTTCAGCTTAGTTACCAGATCAGCCTTGTTGGATTTCTCCAGCCGGGTCAGGATAGCGAACATGCTGGCCAGCTCGATGGTATGCGGAGCAATATGCGCGTTGAATTTGGAGGCGTTGATGATTTTACGGTATATCCGCACCTCTTCCGAAAGCTCCATGTTATAAGGCACTTTGATGGTGACGATGCGATCCATAATCGCTTCGTTGGTGTGATCGGCCCGAAATTTACGCCATTCTGCCTCATTGGAATGAGCGATAATAACGGTGTCAACATAGATCATGCCGTGGCGGCCGGGTGCGGGGATCATCTTTTCCTGGGTGGCTGTGATCATGGCGTGCAGATATTCTGTCTCGTTTTTAAAGACTTCGATGAACTCGACCATCCCTCGGTTGCCAACGTTTAAGGCGCCGTTCAAATCCAAAACCCGAGGATCGCCTTCCGAGTACATATCCAGCTTGGAGATATCCTCGCCACCGATTAGCACCGAGGTATCCTGGTTGTTGGGATCTACCGGCGGAACCACGCCGATGCCCACCCTGCTGCGCTTGGAAAAACGCTTAGAAACTACTGGTACCTGTTCGTAATTGCCGCCAAATTCCTCCGCCAGGCGAAAGCGGCAGACAGGGCACAAATCGCCCTCGATTTTAATCTCCAGACTCTGCTCGAAGGCTTCCCGCATGTGCCTCGGGATCAAATGCAAGGGTTCTTCGTGCATGGGGCAGCCTTTAATGGCATAAAATGCCGGCCCCAATTCCAGGGCGCGCTTCAGTTTCTCGACCAATGAAGATTTTCCCGATCCCACCGGACCCATCAGATAAAGAACCTGGCGAGATTCTTCACCCTTCATAGAAGCAGATTTGAAGTACCGAACAATCTGCTCGATCGTTCTCTCCATACCGAAGAACTCGTCCGCGAAAAAGTTGTAGATCTTCAGCGAATTGCGCTTGAAAAGGCGCTTAAGTTTGGGATTGTCTATTTGATCAATCGGAGTTGTCCCAGCCTCCATGATCACATCGTGAAGGCGTTCGTGCGCTAATTTGGCGATTTTAGGGTTCTCGCGCATTTTCTCCAGATATTCCAGCAGAGTCCCCTCCCATTGATCCATCTGCTGAGCTTCGCGATCCGCCTGGATCATCTTCGAGAAATCGGCGCTCTGGCGATTCATGCTCATATCCTCCAAATGTGTTTGTACTCCCTCCATAAGGGGTTACGCAAAAACAGTGCCCGCTGTGAGTTCATATCTCCGATATTAAGAATTGTCTGCACATTTGTTTTACCGGTCGGGATTTATCCTGTTCCTGTCGAGCATTTTGCCCTTTGTGTCGTCAAAATTTTCACAAATAGATATCAAAATGAAACTCGGACTCAGCACTTGTGGTTTACTGGCGAACGTCAACCAGCTATCGTAAAAAACAACTCCAGAAATAATTCTTCCCTTGACTCCCCATTTTTATTTTAGTATATTGAAAGCATAATGTCCATTGGATTGCCCCACATCCCTAATGTAAAAGGAGCCTTTCATGAGATGCCCGCACAGTTTTACGATCACAGTGCTGATAGCACTGCTGGGTTTACTACAGCTCCCAGTTCAGGCTAAAGATAAATACCATTCGGTTCTGATTACCAATCCTACCGAATCAGTGCTACGCACGATGGCCGAATTGGGATTGCCTATGGATGACGCCCGCATGATCAAGGATCAAGGGTTGGATATTCCATTAAGTGAAACGGAAATTACCTTGCTGCAAGGTCAAAGCATTTCCTATCGCATCATTCGGAGAGACTTGGAAAAATATTACGGCGAGATCTGCCGTGAAAATATGCTGAATCTCCCTTTGTATGCGGACACTGATCCGGTGCACATGAAATACGGCTCCATGGGTGGATTCTACACCTGGGAACAGATCCTGGCGGATTTGGACTCCATGAATTTGCTGTATCCAAACCTTTGTGCCGTCAAGGTCTCCCTCGGTCAGGGTTGGAATGCCAATCCGCTCTATATGGTGAAGATTTCGGATAACGTTGGGGTCAATGAAGCTGAGCCGGAAGTGGAAATTGACGGCACCATCCATGCCCGTGAACCGGGCGCCTACACCACCGTGCTCTACACTATGTGGTGGCTGCTGGAGAATTACGGCACCGATCCGGAAGCCACATATCTTGTGAATAATCGCGAGTTTTACTTCATCCCGGTAGTCAATCCGGATGGTTTCCGCTACAATCAGCAAACCAATCCCGGCGGGGGAGGCATGTGGCGCAAGAACCGGCGCTTTAACAATCCCAGCTACGGTGTGGACTGCAATCGCAATTTCACCTACCAATGGGGATACGACAACCAGGGCTCCAGTCCGACCCCCTCTGCGGAAACTTATCGCGGCCCCAGCGCCGGTTCCGAACCGGAAACACAGGCGATGATGAATTTCCTCAACGCCAATGAGTGTAAAACCTCGCTCAGCTTGCACAGTTACAGCGGCTGTTATCTCTGCCCTTATGGATATGCCAATGTCTTGCCTCCGCAACCAGACTATGACATTTTCCTGGAATATTTATCGGTTTGTGCTGCTCCGGCAGGCTATTCTTTCGGCACGATTTACTCCATCATGTACGCCGTCAACGGTGGTAGTAAAGATTGGGTCTATCACGATGCCAATGTCTTCGCCTTGGGTGTCGAGGTCGGCACGCACGATTTCTGGCCGTCTGTACAGTATATCATGCCGGATGCCGCCGCCAATCTGACGGGATTGCTGTACACCGGCTGGACCGCCGGCGCCGTCGTTGAAGGGACGGAACTGGCTGTGGCAGATGGCTACCTTACGCCCGGCCAGAACGAGAATCTCACAGCCACGGTCATGAATAAGGGACTGGGTGTCTCCGAAGCCATCACTTATGAGCTCACGACCACAGATCCTTATATCACGGTGACGCCCAATATCGTCTCGGTGGCTCCGCTCGCCTCGCGAGCTACTTCCAACAATGCCAGCAATCCGTTCGTCGTTCAGGTGGCCTCCAATTGTCCGCTGGGGTACAGCGCAACTTTAAGTCTGGTGGTACACCAGGGAGGGTTCAACCGCAGCACACCCTTCGCCTTCGTGGTCGGTACCCCAACGTCCTATTTCAGCGACAACGGCGAAAACGGCACAGCCAACTGGACCATTTCACAGTATTGGGGATTGACCACGACGACTTCTCATAGTCCCACCCATAGTTTTGCCGATTCGCCAGCGGGGAATTACAGCAACAACGTCACCTGTTACATGACGCTGACTCAGAATCTGAATCTGACGAACATCACGGCGCCCTGGTTGGATTTCTGGACGAAGTGGAGTATCGAACCGGACTATGACTTTGGCCAGGTGGAAGTGTCCATCAACAACGGCGCCAGTTGGATGGCCATTTCAGGACTCTATACCGTTCCCGGCAGCGGCATCGGAGTGCAGCCGGCAGGCCAGCATGGGTATGACGGCTCACAGATGAATTGGGTTCATGAGCACATGAGTCTGGCAGCTTACGCAGGACAAGCCACCGTCAAATTCCGCTTCAAGTTCCGCACCGATGGTGGATTGGTCATGGATGGCTGGTACGTGGATGATATCCAGGTGCTTGGTTTCCCCACCGTTGCGACACCCAGTTTGGATGTAACCCTCGAACCGATCAATCCGCCCATCGTCGTTCCGGCGAACGGCG
The DNA here is from genome assembly GCA_020051775.1 of Calditrichota bacterium. Lineage (GTDB taxonomy): Bacteria > Electryoneota > B3-LCP > B3-LCP > B3-LCP > JAGVQJ01. The sequence continues at coordinate 16,278 of JAGVQJ010000023.1, forward strand.
GCAGCTTCCAGTTCAATGCCAGTGTAGTCCGAACCGTCGGCCCCCAGGCTTCCTTCTCGGCCTGGGCACGCATGAAGTACCCCGATGGAACCTATACCGGCCCTACCTTGGGACCGGTCACCATCAATCCGCCGGTTGGAGTTACCTTGACCAGGTTGCGCTCGCAAAACATCCCCTCGAGTTACCCTGCAGGATTGTACACCTACCTGGGCTATGCCAACCTGACCTATACCTATCCTGCGATTGACAGCAGCTCCTTTACATTTACAAAATCTGCTGTTGCCGGTGAAGGCCCGATGGTATGGGACGCCACCTGCAGCGGGGAGCCATTCCCCGGCGAAATGATGAATTCATTCCCGGAGGCTTTTGGTCTGCTTGGGGCCTACCCCAATCCGTTCAATCCCTCGACTATCATCAGATACCAGTTACCGGAAACCGATTACGTCAGTCTGAAGGTCTTCGATTCAACCGGCAGGCTGGTAGCGATGTTAACTGACGCGGTGCAGGATGCCGGATCACACGAGGTGACTTTCGGCGCTTCCGGTCTGGCTTCTGGCCTGTACTTCGCCAGAATGCAGACAGGTGGCCTCACAACGATCTCCAAAATGATGCTTTTGAAGTAATCTCGAATGGAATGAAAACGACGGGCTGTTCCTGGACTTGGAACAGCCCGTATTTTTTACCAAAGCATGGTCCAAGTTAGAATGTGAGAGTTCCCGATGAAGAATTCCTGTGACTTCGGTTATGTGATAAAACTGGATGCGGGAAGAACATTATCTTGACTTGTCAGGTTTTTTTTCGTATATTAATAACATAAAATTCACATTTGCGCATCATCCTCCATACCACAAAGGAGTTTACATGAGACGCTTGCACGGTTTTACGTTGTTGGCGCTGTTTGCGCTGCTGGTTGTACTCCAACTCCCGGTTCAAGCCGGGGAAAAGTATCACACAATCCTGATTTCCAATCCCTCCGAGGAAGTTTTACGCACCATCGCTGAGCTGGGGATCCCCTTAGACTGCGGGGTTCGCATGATCAAGGGTGAAGGCTTAGAACTTCCCGTGAGCGATTCTGAAATCGCCCTGCTGAAAAGTCGGAGTGTGGCTCACCGCATTACCCAGTTCGATCTCGAGAAACACTACGCGGACGTTTGCCGCGAAAACATGCTCAATATCCCTGATCAGGTGGACACCGACCCGGTGCACATGAAATATGGTTCTATGGGCGGTTTCTACAATTGGACGCAGATTCTGGCCGATCTGGATTCCATGAACCTGCTCTACCCCAATCTGGCCGCGCCTAAGGTCAGCATCGGACAGGGTCACAACAGCAATCCCATTTACATGGTAAAGATTTCGGACAATCCCGGTGTTCAGGAAACAGAACCAGAAGCTGAATTCGACGCCACTATCCACGCTCGCGAACCAGGCTCCTTCACAACCCTGCTGTATGCAATGTGGTGGTTACTGGAAAATTACGGCGTTGATCAGGAAGCCACCTACCTGGTGAATAACCGTCAGCTTTATTTCATCCCCGTCGTCAATCCGGACGGCTGGCTGTACAATCAGCAAACCAATCCCGGTGGCGGCGGCATGTGGCGGAAAAATCGCCGTTTCAATAATCCCAGCTACGGTGTGGATTGTAATCGCAATTTCACCTATCAGTGGGGCTATGATAATATGGGTTCCAGTCCGACCCCATCTTCGGAAACTTACCGTGGACCGAGTGCTGGATCCGAGCCGGAAACTCAGGCTGTCATGAACTTCATTTCGGCGCATGACATTATGGTCAATAATGGTTACCACACTTACGCGGGTGTCTCCCTGTGTCCCTATGGTTATTCTACGATATTGCCGGTTCAAGCTGATTACGAAGCTTTCATGGAATCCATGACCGCGGTTACCGCCGCCAGCAATTACAACTTTGCTCCGGTGAACTCCTCGCTGATGTATGCGGTGAACGGTGGTTCCATTGACTGGGCTTACCATGATCATAACGTACTCTCGACCACCGTCGAAGTGGGAACCCACAATTTCTGGCCGCCCAGTAATTACATCATGCCGGATGCTGCCGACAATCTGCCTGGTTTACTATATCAGTTCTGGATAGCCGGAGCCAGGCTGGAAACCACCGAATTAAACGTCGTCGACGGAAATTTGACGCCGGGCCAAACCGATAATCTCGTCGCCACCATCAAAAACATGGGGCAGAGCACCTCCGAAACTTCGACCTACGAATTAACGACGACTGATCCCTACATCACCCTGACACCCAATGTGGTTACTATTCCTGCATTGCTCAAGCGGAGCAGTACCACCAACAGTGGGAATCCCTTCCTGGCCCAGGTTTCCTCCACCTGTCCGGAAGGCCACCCGGCGGTTTTAAACGTGGTGATCCATCAGGGTACTTACACCAGAACGCGATCCTTCACGATGGTGGTGGGCACACCCAATACGCTTCTGAGTGATGACGGAGAGGCCGGAACCACGAACTGGACTTTCACCAGTGGTTGGGGATTGGCCACCAGCCAATCGCATAGCCCGACTCATAGCTTCGCAGATTCCCCTACCGGCATCTACAGCAATAATACCACCCGCTATATGACACTGACCGGAAGCCTCAATTTAACTTCGGTAATTTCGCCCATGTTAGACTTCTGGACACGCTGGGAACTCGAAGGGGGTTGGGATTTCGCGCAGGTAGAAGTTTCCATCAACAACGGTACGTCTTGGGCGGCCATTCCTGGAATGTACACGGTTACCGGTTGCGGCCAGGGGGTGCAAACCAACGGCCAGCCGGGATATGACGGCGCGCAATATTCCTGGGTGCACGAAAAGATGAACCTGTCGGCCTACGCTGGAGCGGCTACTTTCAAACTCCGCTTTAAGCTCCGCTCCGATGCCGGATTCAACCTGGACGGATGGTATGTGGATGATATCAAAATAGTTGGCTATGCTGGCGTCGCTGCCCCAAGTCTGGATGTAACTTTAACGCCGCTCAACCCGCCCATTGTCGTTCCAGCCAACGGCGGCAGCTTCCAGTTTAATGCCAGCGTAGTGCGGACCACCGGTCCTCAAGCTTCCTTCTCAGCATGGGCGCGCATGAAGTACCCAGATGGAACCTACACCAGCCCCACCTTGGGTCCGGTGACGGTCAATCCCCCGGTCGGAGTAACTTTAACACGGTTGCGCACACAGAACATTCCGTCCAGTTACCCGGCGGGATCATACACCTACCTGGGCTATGCCAACGCTACCTACGCCTATCCGGCGGTTGACAGCAGTTTCTTCACCTTCACCAAATCTGCTGCCGCTGGCGACGGGCCTCTGGTGTGGGACGCTACTTGCGGCGGGGAACTGTTCCCCGGCGAGCAGTCGCAGACCGCTTTTATCCCTTCGGGTCTGGAACTGGCGGCTTCCCCCAATCCCTTCAATCCCTCAACAGCTCTCAGCTACAAACTCCAAACTGCAAGCTACGTCAATCTGAAGGTATACGATACTGCCGGAAGACTCGTAACCGAATTGGTGAATGGCTGGCGTGAAGTTGGGACTCATCAAGTCACCTTCGATGGTTCTCATCTGGCTTCGGGCATATATTTGTACAGCCTGACCGCCGGATCGGATCATGCGATGGGGAAGATGGTGCTGCTCAAATAGTTGCTGGTTGCTAGTGGTTAGTTGCTACCAGGGGCGACCTGATGGGTCGCCCCTGTTTTATTTCTAAACAGACAACCGTCAACATTTAAATAATTGACCAATCAATAATTTCACTTGACAAATCGGTAAAATCTCCCTATATTATTATCCGCTGGAATGTAAAGTAATGCGTTAAAAATGCCTGAACTGAAAAGTGAGTTATTTACCACCAACCAAGCTGCAGCAGGAAGGAGGCTGTGAAAACTGTATGTCCAGGCTTCTCGCGCGGGATGTCTAATTCCAGAGTATTCAACTACATTTATCACTAGGAGGCAGACAATGCGAGTTAAATTCAGTTTTACACTGGCGGTCTTACTGCTTTGTACGATTGCCACCGCGGATACTCCGCCTATCCTGAACGGATCGGAGTGCGATTTCAACATCGGGTCGGTGGGCAACTTCTCCAATCCGCAACCGACTTTTTGGGAAGTAGATTATATCGGCGCCCCTGAACAAGTAGGCACTACCTGGTACGATTACCAGCACAACGGCAGCCAGTCCCGCATGATTGCAGTCGGCACCGATGGTTCGATTCATGACTGCTGGATGAATGGGCTGCTCTCAGGAGCCGCCCAGCGGGTAATCTACTACAATAAAAAACTACCAACGGGTGTTTGGCTGTATGGCAACACAGGAACTCAGGTTAATTCGGTGACCCGCACTGGATTCACGACCATGGATCTGGATCCTGATGGTAACGCTGTGATCGCCTATCATGGCTATATGACCGCGACCCCCAATCTTGGATTTGTATGGACTTCCACCGGCGAACACCCGCTTCCGGCAGCGCCGGTGGGGGTGGTGGAAATCGCCTGGCCTCATGTCGCAGTGGATAACCGTGGTTATATCCACGTTGTAGCTATGGGTAACAATCCCAGCGGTACGGTCACCGGCAAGCTCTACTATAGCCGCAGCGAGAATGGCGGCACCGTTTGGACAGCCTGGCAACTGGTGGACAGTTTAGGCACTGCGGCGGCAGTCTCGCAGACCGTGACCACCGATCCTATCTCAGGCAAAGTGGCGATGGCCTGGATCAAACCGTTGAACAATGGCGTTATGCAGGGTGAAGTCTACTATATTGAATCTTCTGATGGCGTCAACTGGAATTTCGCCAATAAGATCAACATGACCGGATTCTCAACCAGTACCCATCCCGCGTATGCCAATAGTCGTTGTTACGATGACGTCAGCCTGCTCTACGATCAAAGTGGCAACTTGCACGCCTCCTACACGACCGTGCAATATCCTACGGTCACCAACGGCGGAAAGATCTGGCATTGGTCTCAGGCCACCGGTCACCGCTTTGTGACCGGCACCTACACTGCCAACGCCTGGACGGCTTTAAACGCTCCCGGCGCTTGGCGCCGCAGTATTGATCGCTCCACACTGGGCGAAAATGCCGCTGGAACTCTTTACATTCAATGGGGACAATGCACGACACCGGGCGATGTATCCTCCGCCACCGGCGCCTACGGCAACTGGGATGTCTATGCCACCTATAGCACCAACGGAGGATATCACTGGATGTCCCCAGTGAACGTGACTGCCACCGCCACACCCGGAGGCACGCCCGGCAACTGCCTGAGCGAAAATTGGGCGAATATGGCGAAAAAAGTGACTTCCAACTTGAATATTCAATACATCAAGGACCTGGATGCCGGCGGTATCCCCCAGAATGAAGGCACCTGGACGTTGAATCCGGTCATCTATCAGGGCGTCCCCTCTGATTCCATCTTAACCAATATGGATATGACGCTGACACCTGTAAATCCGCCCATCATCATTCCCCAGGGAGGTGGTAGTTTTAATTATGCTGTCAATGTCCAAAATGCAGGTCTCCATTTGGTTCACTTCGACGCCTGGATAAACGTTCGCCTGCCCAATGGTTCCACTTTCCCGGTTATAACTCGCCCGGCTTTGACCTTGCCTTCGGGTGGAACTTTGCTGCGCAACATGTCACAGATGGTTCCGGGAAGCGCGCCGGCCGGAACCTATTGGCTGCGTGCCTTCGTCGGCGTATCCGATTGGAATGTCTGGGCGGCAGACTCCTTCATGTTTGTGAAACCTGCGGCGGGTTCGGGTGAAGGTTCCTGGCTAGCCAACGGTTGGGATGAAGGGCAGGAGTATTCCGCTCTTACCACCGCCATCCCAGTCAACCATGCTCTGATAACCGCTTGGCCGAATCCATTCAATCCCGCCACTACGATTAGCTATACTCTGTCGCAGGATAATTTCGTAACTCTGAAAATTTACGATCTGCAGGGAGCTGAAATTTCTGTGCTGGTCAATGGGCACAGAAATACCGGAACTCATCAAGTACGGTTTGATGGATCCTCACGGGCCTCCGGCGTTTATCTGTATCGCTTGACCGCTGGAGCTTCAACTGCCGGCGGAAAAATCGTGTTGTTGAAATAGGACACAAGAGGATTGCGACTTTAAAGAAAAGTCCGCTCCATGTGAGCGGACTTTTTCTATAAGAAGGGTTCCTTCAACGGTTCGCAATAGTATGGAAGAATTCTCGTTATAGATCCGGGTACAAAGATCCCAGCAGCAGGTTCAAATCCGAGAGGTGAAAGGGCTTATGCAGCAACCCCAGGGATTTCTGCAACAACTTGCGCCGCGAACCGGCAAACGCATAACCGGAAATGAACATGAACTTCTGCTTGGGATTCAAATTTATCACCCGCTCGAATACCTCGAATCCATCCAAGCCGGGCATGGAAACGTCACACAATACCAAGCCGAATTCATCCTGTTCCAACGCTTTAAGACCATCACTTCCGGAACCAGCGGTGCATACTTCCAACCCGACTATTTCAAAATATTCTTTCAACAACATGCGAATGGAATCATCATCATCCACCACCAACACACGTCGTGGGAGGCATTCCACCGTGGCTAAATTTTCACAAAGCATGTTTTGATCCATCTTTTTATTTCCCAGCATTATCAGTTGAAAAGGCCAGGTGGCAGATCGTACCACTAAGTAGGAATAAAGATGCCATAATATGAGCAAAAATGACCGTTTTTGCAACGGTAAAGCCAAGTAATTTGGGGATTGCCATCATTTGGTTTCAGCCCTGGCAAGAGTTGCTGTAGATACAGTTATAAAATCAATAAAAAGCAGGTTGCCCCTTGACATCGCAGCAGCGAAAAGTTATATTGCTGTATGCCCAAAATTCAGTATGGACAAAAATGCAGCTTTGAAGGCTGTCCGTTCAAAGCCCTGGCGCTGACCGAATTTTGTTGGTCGCATCTGCCTTCCAGTCGGCGCTACATGGAGAATCTTGCCGCTCAAATTAAAGGGGGTAAAGATTTATGCGGCGCCAATCTGACCAGGATATTTTTCCCTGCCGCCAGTTTGGCCGGCGCGCAACTGACCGGAGCTGATCTCACCGGGTCGCGTCTGCCTGGGGCGAATTTCGCTGGAGCGGACCTTTCGGGAGCGATTCTGCGGAGCTGCGATTTGCGCCGAGCTGATTTTTCCCGGTTGCAAGGCAGCGGAGCCAACTTCGAGGCCGCCTGTCTGTCCGAGAGTAGATTTGAGTTTGCCCAGTTGGCAGATTCCCAATTTTCGCAGAGTGATTTGCGCCGATCCCGTCTCGCTGGGGCATCACTGTTTCGTGCTCGCCTGGATTTTGCCATACTGGAGGGAGCGGACTTCAGTTCCGCCGACCTCTCATTTGCCGTGTTGGGGGGTGTTCATGCCGCCGCTGCTCGTTTCGATGAGGCGGATCTCTCGAGGTCGAATTTGGTGGGCGCCGATCTGGAACGTGCTTCGCTGATTGGATCGAATTTATATTACGCCCGCCTGGGACGCGCCAAAATGCAAGAGGCCGATCTGAGCCGAGCGCGACTGGAACGCACGGTCATGCGCGAAGTGGATTTACGCAGTGCGCGGTTGGATGGCGCATATATTAAGGGTACAATTCTTGAGAGGGCGGTCTTGATTAACGCCTGGGTGAAACAAGCTGACTTGAAGGATGCCAACCTGAACAGCGCGGTTTTCGACGAGGAGATTGAGGCATGATATTAGAGCACTTTCTACTATCCGTAAACGAAACCAATTGCTATATTATTGCGTGCTCCAAATCGCATCAAGCCGCTTTGATAGATCCCGGCGAATGGAATCCCCAATTGGCAGATTTCATTAAAGCTCAAGGTCTGACTCTGCGCTGGATACTGTTGACTCATTCTCATGCCGATCATACTGGGGGCGTGGCTGAAGCCGTGCGCGAAACGGGCGCACAGGTAGCTGCTGGTCGGCTGAATCCCGCCACGGGCCGTAAACTGACGCAGGGTACTTTTTTGGATCTGGGATCCCTGAGAATCAGAGTACTGGAAACGCCAGGCCATACAGACGACTCGCTATCTTTCGTCCTCGGCAACGAAATTTTCTGCGGGGATGCTCTGTTTGCGGGATCTGTCGGTGGCACTGCGGATTCTGGCGCGCATTCCAAGCTGATTGCTTCCTTACGCGAAAAGCTTCTGACTCTGGGAGATGACATGTCGGTTCATCCCGGTCATGGCCCTGCCACGACGATTTTGATTGAACGCCTGTTCAATCCGTTTCTGATGGGGTAATACTCTTCAGAGCCAGTTTTATTCCGGCGAAGACTATCAGGAATATAGCCTGGATTTAATTCAAGTATATTCGGATGAAAGTATGAATGACCGATCACCCAAAGCAGCCGCCCGGCTTTTCATCAATTACGTCATTATCGCCGGGTTTGCCACCGGTCTGAATTACGTTGTTCTGAGACTGCTGCGCGAGAAGCTACACCTGTACGTCTGGCTGTCAGCCGGTTTGGCTTATGGCAGCGGCATGATCGCCAACTTTCTGTTGAATAAATATCTGAATTTTGCCTCGGGCAGCCGCTCCATTTTAGGCCAGGCGCGAACCTTTTTCATTGTCGCCCTGATCGGTTTGGGCTTAAACTCCATCCTGATGGAGCTGCTCGTGCAGGGGTTCCACCTCCCCTTGACCTGGGCCTTCGTCATATCCGTTGGCATCGTGATGTTCTGGAGCTTCTGGGGGCACAATGCCATGACCTTTAAGGGCGGATTTCGAGCCTTTATATCCCAAAGATTGAAACGCTCCAACTCATTGTAAATTTGAACTTTTACCCAACTGGCCTCGCTGAATAATCGTATTTGTAACAGCGAATGTGTGTTTGTCATTCTGCCTTGATGGAATTTCGACAGCTGCAATATTCATGAAGGAGATTCAATATGCCCGGTGAATCCAATAAAACTGAACAATATAAATCCATAGTGCGCCGCTTTATCGAGGAGGTTATCAATAAAGGCAACCTCAATCTCGTCGAACAGTACTGCGACAGCCGCTATGTTCTCCACGATCCTTCTCAACCGAGTGACGTGCGCGGTTTTGAAGCGTTGAAGCAGAACCTTCGGGATTTACGCACCGCGTTCCCCGATATTAGCCTCAAGATAGATGAGATCTTTGCCGATGGCGAAAAAGTGTGTTGCCGGTGGACCGGTACCGCAACGCACAAAGCCGAATACATGGGCATCGCCCCCACCAACAAAAAAGCCAAAGTCATGGGCCTGGAAATCTTCCATCTTTCCAACTTTAAAATCGTTGAAGACTGGAATGTTTGGGATACAGCCGGTTTCTTAAAACAGATTGGTGTTATGCCCGAACTTGAACACGCTTATTAATCGCTCGCGTTATCAGGTAATGTAACGATAAACCCGGCTGAACGGCCGGGTTTTTCTTGTCAAACCTGTCAATCAGCGGTTTCTTAAGTCGAAGGATTGACCTATTTCATTTGGCGCCACTGCCTTTATTCGCACCGCAACGGCTGGTCCGACCAGGGTAATTGCCAAACGATGATTAGCGTGCTCGCGTGCAGGTCGCTGGGATTCACTTGTGATCGGTATACTTCCCAATCGCGTTGCAAGGGGAGGTTCCCAAGATGGCAGCGATTAACATTCGACCACACCGAGAAGGTAAAGGTCTGGTAGGTGCCGTAGAATAGACTATCTGGAACGTCGAAAATAGCTAAATAATCTACGCCCTTCTCTTTCAGGTAGACGTCGAACTGGTCACGCCTCAGATATTCCTGGTATTGGAAATCGTTGACCAGCCCATCCAGATTGATCGTGCGGCGCTGCGAAAAATAGCTTAAGATGCCGCAATCTGTTCCCGCCAGAATCGCCTCTGGCGGCGTATGTTGCCGTAAAAAATCCGCCGCGCCATAAGTTCGGACTTTGAAGGGGATGCCCCGAAATTGGTAACTTTTTACCGCGCCCCAGAGGAAGAGTACGAACAACAATCCTGCCAGACTGAAAAATCCCGCACGGCTAATACTCGTGGATCTTAAGCGGCTTCCAATCCAGTTCAACCCTTTGATTAAATCCGCGCCTAAGGGGATGATTAAAACGAATACTCCCACGAAATAATAATCCCATACCGCCCAACTCATAAACAGCGCGTTCCAGGCGGCGTGCAGCCAGTAACCCGCCGCAAAGGCGACGCTGATAATTTCGAAACTCGACGTTTCCCAGCGGAGGTTTTGACACTTTCCTCGAGCCAGATTTCTCACAAACTTAAAAATGAGAAACGCCCCATATAACCCCAACCCGGTCAGCCAAGGATAGTAGATAAAAAAGCTTGGATGAGGCTCGACTCGGGGGAAATGGCTCTTGATAAGGCCGCTGATGGGTAGATAGTTTCCAAACGCCATCTTGTTAATGAGAAGATAACCTCCCACAAGCACTACCGGCGGGATTATAACCGGTAGGAAAGTGGAAACAAATCCGCTTCGTTTTGAATCCTCGCTGTAGTACCAACGAGCCAATAAGATCAATCCTATGGTAAAAACATAATATATCGAATCCAGCCTGGCCAGAACCGCCAGTGCGATCATTAAACCCACCATCCACCGACCTCGAACAATTTTTCCCTGTTGGGATATGAATGCTTTATCATCCCCCAAAATCCCAAAAAGTGTCAGCAGGAACAGTAGATTGAGAGCTGTTTCCATGCCGTTTAGCAGTAGGCTCCAATAAAAGTACTGTACCAGAAAGAGCACGGCCAACAGTCCTGCGGCGGGCGTTCCCCAGCGCGTAGCAAAGCGATAAAACATCACTCCTAAGTACCCGAACAGCAGGAGTTGGAGAACCTGCACGAGATAGTAGATCGCCAGGTGAGCGTGGGGTTTCAGTATATAGAGCGGCATCAATAGCATCTGCCATAAAGGTTGATAGCCATTGGTGGAACTCAAGCCGTCGAAGGTGGGAAATCCGTAGACGACCATATTCTGCGCGATCTGCAGATAATAAAACGCATCATCTACGAAGTTGCCGAGAGTCAGGGGTAGAGGTTGGCTGATGAGAACGTACAGACGGTAGAGGCAAAATACCGCCAGAATGCTGAAGGCCAGGGATTTCCCGAATATTTTCATAGGGTTGCAAATTGGTTAAAAGAATTAAGTGGTATTGCCGTTAAATTTAACATTTAAAAGTCGGGATGTCAAGTTCCCACACATCTAAATCTATTAGTATAACGTAAAAGTGAAAACCACAAGTTCTCCATTGTGCAAAAAAATGCACTTGATTATGCTTTAAATTGTTTGTATATTAATACTAATATCCACGAAAGGGAGGAAGGTTGTCATGAAATACCTGGCCTTTTTCATTTGGTTTGGTGTGATTGTTACAGCTCAGAGCACGCAGGCTCAAATGTTGCAGGAATGGCTTCGGACATACAACAGCCCCGCTGATAGTTCTGATGCGGCCACGTGCGCAACAATCACATCCTCAGGTGAAGTTTGTGTCGCTGGTTGGACACAAACGTACACTAGCTCCTCAGATTTTTTAACGATTACTTATTCAGCGCAAGGCGATCTGCTCTGGTTGCAAACCTACGATGGAACCGCCGGCACAGGGGATATTGTACAGGCCATCGCGGTTGACAGTCAAGATAATATTTATATTACTGGACAAAGTTATGGGGTTGGTAGTGGGGCGGATATTGTTACTATAAAATACAGCGCCTCGGGACAGCAAGAATGGGTTGAACGATGGGACGGTTCAGCAAGCGATAACGACTATCCGATTGCCCTGAAAGTTGATGATCAGGGCAACGTGTATGTAACCGGTTCGAGTACTATGTCTCAATCTGGACAGGATTTAATCCTTCTAAAGTACAGCACTTTTGGGGGCTTGATGTGGGTTTCCACTTACCAAGGCAGCGAAAATTTTATGGATTATGGTGCTGACCTGGTCATTGATTCCGTTCACAATGTTTTTGTTGTTGGCAGTACGGCTACCGTACCTTATGGGTGGTATTGCTGGGATGTGGTGACCATAAAGTTCAATTCCGCAGGCGAAACTCTTTGGACTCGCAGATACAGCAATAGCGATCCGGATACTAACGATGTTGGAGTAGCGATTGGGTTAAGTGGACTCGGACAAGTCCTGATTGCCGCGGAAATCGGCGATAATAACTATCCTCCACAAAGGAGCATACTGATCGAATATTCTTCAAACGGCGACTTCATGTGGGAGCAGACAGTGCCTTGCCGTGATACCAAGTACCTGGCAACGACCGACGGAGGTGAAATCTATGTTGCCGGTCTGGACAATATCAACATTGCGAACTACAATTATTGCCTTGTAAAATTTAATCTGGACGGACTGATGATATGGAAACGGATATATGTCCCCTACGGATTTCCGGGTGGACAAGAGCTATCTGGCTTAGCACTAGATAATTTCGGAAATGTATATATTTCAGGTAACTATTGGAGTGGATTCCTGGATGATAATCTGGTTACCATAAAATACAACTCAGAGGGCATCCTACAATGGGTTCAATGGTTCAGTGGTCCTGGTTGGGGTGCAACTTGGGGAGGAGGTCTAGTATTGGATGATAGCGGTCATGTTTTCGCCGCGGGTGCAGCATGGTATTCTGGCAATGATATGGACGCTGTTACAGTTAAATATGATCAAGACCACGTCAGAACAACAGTTAATCTTGCGCCGTTGACATACCCTATTGAGATTCCTGCTTCTGGTGGCAGTTTCGACTTTATCCTCTCAGTGACTAACTACACGGCTGGTTTACAAACGGTGGATTTATGGGGTGAAGTTATTTGTCCTGATAATATTATTGTACGTCAGGTTTTGAGTCCGTACACTGTTGTAGTAGACTCCACAGGCGTTGGATGGTTCCGCACACAATGGGTGCCTGCTGAAGCCCCCTCCGGTGTTTATAGCTTCGCCGTATATATCGGTGATTCCCCTTGGGAGGTCTGGGATTCTGATTACTTTACATTTGTAAAGCTATCCGAAGGCTTTGGTGTGCCGGTTAGCCAATGGGTGAATTCCGGCAACTCCTGGAACGAAGCCAACACTTCAAAGCTTAATCCAGTTGCGTGCAGACTGATGAACCTAGCACCCAATCCTTTCAATTCTACCACAAGCATTAGCTTTGAAGTATCCACTATGAGCCTTGTCAGCCTAAAAGTATATGCGATTAACGGGCAGTTAGTCGCGGTTTTATGTGACGGCTGGCAGAACATCGGACGACATGAAGTCCAATTCGACGGCTCCAATTTACCCTCTGCGTTATATATTTATAGGTTTTCGGCGGGGAATTACTCGACCAGCGGAAAGATGCTTCTACTTAAATAGTAGAAAGTCGAATCCATTTTAATCGGAGATTTTCCCATGAAATCCAACCAGATCCTCTTAATTGTTCTCCTGGCTCTGTCTCTAATAGTATTGCTCCAAAATATCCAGACAGCCTCGTTGCGGCTGTTCTTCTGGAGTATCTCCTTGCCCCAACTCATCTTAACACTATTGACCCTGCTGGTGGGCTTCGCCGTCGGTTATCTCGCGGCCACCATGACCCGCCGTAAAACCGCTCATCGTCAGCCGTGAACCGAGAACCGAGAACAGAGAACCGATAACCGATGACCTAGCACAGATGACTGAAGTCGGGATTGTCCCAACCCCGACTTACCGAATCCTGAATCCTGAATCCTGAATCCCATAAAGGAATTGCCATGAAAACACTGCTGACTCTACTGGCGCTGGTGGCGCTGACCCTCTCCGGCGCCGCCGAACCGATGATTGGCCGTGTGCCGGTGACTTCCCCTGCAGATGTCCAGGTGCTCACCGCCCAAGGTTTCCATATCTACAGCGATGAAACTCCCGGACTGTTGGATTTGGCCTTCGATGAAGCCGGGTACCAGCGCTTGCTGGATCTGGGCTACGCGCCCCGTGAACTTGTCCCCCTTTCTGCCCTCGAACCGGACATTGATCCCGAGTACCACACCTACGAGGAGATGGTGGCCGAGTTGCAGTCTTTGGCGGTTCAGTATCCGGCACTCTGTCTTTTAGACACCATCGGCTACACGCAGCAATTCGGGCGGTTGGAACTGGCCATGAAGCTCTCTGACAACGCCGCCGTCGAAGAGGACGAAATATCTCTGCTCTATGTCGGGCAGCACCACGGCAGTGAAATCATGGGCACGGAAACGCTGCTCTACATGATCAACCACCTGCTGGCCGGTTACAGTACAGACCCCCAGATCACCAACTGGATGAACAACTACGAGATCTGGTTCGTGCCCATGTTCAACCCCGACGGCCATCACGCCGTCACCGAAGGGATCAACCTTTACTGGCGCAAGAACGGTCGCGATAATGACGGCGACGGCATCTTCTACGAATTCATCGGCCCGGGAACCTGGTGGACTCAGCAGCACGAAGGGGTCAACCTGAACCGCAATTATGACTGGTACTGGAACATGGATGGCAGCACCGACCCCTGGCACTATGACTACCGGGGCGCTACGCCCTTCTCCGAGACCGAAAACATGGCCATGCGCGCGTTGGAAGCCCAACAGCGTTTCGTGGCCACGATCAGCTTCCACAGCTATGGCGACGTGGTCATCGCTCCTTGGACCTTCAGCGGCCAACCGGCTCCCGACCAGGACGTGCTCACCGCCGTGGCCGACAGCCTGTCCCACCATTTCCGCATGGATAACGGCCAGCCCTTCACTTATACGATTTACCCCGGGCAGAGCGGCCGCTTCCCCAACTGGTTTTACGGCATGGGCGGTGCCATCGCCTATGACATCGAACTGCTGCCCTACCCGACCTTCATCCCGCCGGGAAGCCAGTTGGCAGAACGCACCGCGCGCTACTACCTCGGCAGCGTCTACCTGCTTAACCGCATGACCGGGCCGGGGATCACCGGGCATGTGCGCGACGCCGTCACCAACCAGCCTCTGCCTGCCCGCGTGGAAATCCAGGGGCGCATCAGCCCGCAGGTGCGGCCGCGCTACGCCGAACCGCAGTATGGGCGCTACACCCGCTGGCTAAATCCCGGCACTTACACCGTTTTCGCCGGAGCCCCCGGGTACGCCACTCGCGCCTATCGCAATGTCGTGGTGCCCGCTGGCGCTCTGACCCAGCTTGAAATCCTACTTGAACCGACCGTGTTAGCGGCGCAGACTCCCTCCCTTGAAACGTCGGTATCAGCGCTTGGCCTGCGCGTCCTGAGCCAATCCGGCGGCGAGGTCAGCCTGAATCTGGAACTGCCCCACGCCATGCACGTAGACTTGATGCTCTACGA
>JAGVQJ010000065.1 GCA_020051775.1 Calditrichota bacterium
CGAACCCTACATCTTCGGCATGTTCTGTCCCTTCTGCCGGGACGTGCTGGCGCAGGGACTGAAAGGCCGCTACGATTACCTGGACGGCATCACCATCGCGCAGTCGTGCATCCACCTGCGGCAGTCGTTCATCGCCTGGCGCGAACATGTCGGCGTGCCGTTCGCTCATTATCTCTACATGCCTAACAAGGTGCAAACCCGAGCTGCCACACCTTACCTCAAGACGGAATTCGACAAGTATCGCGAGGCTCTCGAGGGTCTGGCGGGACGTAAAATCAGCGATGCGGACCTAGACAAAGGCATCACTCAGGTCAACCGCAACCGCGCTCTGATGCACCAGGTCTATCAATATCGCAAGATGGATTCTCCTCAGGTTACCGGTCTGGAAGCCATGTACATGACGGTCAGTTCCATGTGGGTAGACAAGGAAGAGCATTCCTCGGAAATCGAACGGGTGTTAGCGAAATTGCCCGACCGCAAACTGGACCGCCAGCCCGGCGCGCGGCTGATGATCGTGGGCAGCGAAGACGACGACACCGCCTTCATCAACATGGTGGAATCCGTCGGCGCGACCGTCGTGGTGGACGAGCACTGCACCGGCACGCGCTATTTCTGGAACAGCGTGGAATGGCTGGAAGATCGCATGACCGCCATCGCCGACCGTTACGTCAACCGGCCTCCCTGCCCTACCAAAGACTGGGAGGAGCGCCGCCGCTTCCCGCATATCCTGAACCTGTGCAAGGACTTCAACGTGCAGGGAGCCATCATCATCCAGCAGAAGTTCTGCGATCCGCACGAGAGCGACATCATGCCGCTGCGGCAGACCTTTGAAGCCGCCGGTATCCCCTCGCTGTTTCTGGAATTCGACGTAACCGTGCCGTTGGGGCCGTTCCGGGTGCGGGTGGAGGCGTTTTTGGAGATGATCGGGTCAGAGGATCTGTTTTAGTTTCAAGTTGCAAGTTTCAAGTTGCAAGTTGAAATCAGAATAAATAATAACACTCTGCGAGTGTTATCTAAGCATTGGAATTCCTATGTACAGCGATTTACTAGCTTGGACGAAATCATATGAACTAACTTTACAGATTTACAAAGCTACGAGAAGTTTCCCTAGGGAAGAGACATATGGGATAGTTTCTCAAATTAGAAGAGCTTCCGCCTCGATACCAGTCAACATTGCTGAAGGCAGCATGAGGCGTAGTCCAAAGGAGTTCCAGCAGTTCTTGTATATAGCCCGTGGTTCCATGACGGAAGTTGAAGTATGGTTACGATTGGCTCACGATTTAGGATATCTGGACGATGACAATTTCAAACCTATACGCGAACATTTAGGTGAAGTCGGGAAGTTAATTCACGGTCTTCTTAATTCAATAAAATCCGACTAGGATTTTTTAACTTGCAACTTGTAACTCGCAACTTGCAACTGAGGAAACAATGGCAGACTACAAACAAGAACAATTAAAATGCTGGAATAAAGCCAAAGAGCTGCGCGAAAAATACTATAGCGATTATGCCACGGCGCACGAGCG
Source organism: Calditrichota bacterium (assembly GCA_020051775.1). Lineage (GTDB taxonomy): Bacteria > Electryoneota > B3-LCP > B3-LCP > B3-LCP > JAGVQJ01. Next base: position 1,527 of record JAGVQJ010000065.1, read on the forward strand.
AGGGGGGCTGCGTTGGACGGGCGGAGCCTGGTCCTTCGACGCAATTCCCTACGGCTTGGGAGATGATGTTTACCCGCTGACCGGCGAACCCTACGCGGCTTCCATCGCCTTCGACAAGAAGCTTTCTTTAGAATGCCTGGAAGCCACTGAAGCCAAAGGCTGGGCTCGCGACCTCTGTTCCTATATGAGGAACTATTGGGGTTCCATGTACATCAACAAATACGCCTTCGGAGGCCCCTTCCCCAAAGCCGACTTCGCCTTCCAGGATCACATCTGTTGCAGCCACGCCAAGTGGGATCAACACGTCGCCGAATACGAAAAGATCCCCTACTTCTGCATTGACGTTTCGGTGGGGCCCTATGCCGGACTCAATGACGCCAAGCTGCAATACGTGGTGGATCAGATGCACGAATCCATCGAATTCTTAGAGAAGGCTACGGGGCGTAAATACGATGATGAGAAACTCATCGCCGCGGTGCACAACGAATGCCGGTTGACTTCCACCTGGGCGGAAATCTGCCTGTTGAACAAAAATAAGCCCGCTCCGATGGACGAGAAGAGCATGTATTCGCTCTACGTGTTCGGCACTCTGTCCAAGGCCAAGAAGGAATTCGCGGACTTCTATGGAGAAGTTTTGGACGAGATGAAAGACCGCATCGCGCGAGGGATTGCCGCCGTGCCCAACGAAAAGGTCCGGTTGATTTCCGACACTCAGCCGCCCTGGGCGTTCCTGTCGGTGTTTCGATACCTGGAACAGTTCGGAGCCGTGTCGGTGGGATCGCTGTACACCTTCGGATTGATCGGCATCTGGGAAGACAAACCGGATGGAACCTGGGGTCCGCGCACCACGCCGAAGCAGAAAGGCCAGAAGATCGAAACGCGCGACCAGGCGCTTCGGGTATTGGCCGACTGGAATCTCTCCAAGCCGGAATGGCAGCATTTCTACGATCCGACCATCAAGACGCGCATGATGAAGCGCATCTACGACGAATGGGAATTGGACGGCATCATGTTGCACCTGAATCGCGGTTGCGAAGGGTTGTCCTGCGGCATCATGGAAAACCACCACGGCTTAAACGAGATGGGCGTGCCGGTGATGACCTTCGAGGGCAACATGGGCGATTCCCGCGAATTCGACCAGTCGCGGACCATGGATCGGATTGACTCGTTCATGGAACGGTTGGGATTGAAGAAAAATTAGATGCAAGTTCCGAGTTCCGAGATGCGAGTTTTTGAGATGGGGTGGCATGCTTCTGGCGCGTTTTGCAGCGACGAAGCATGCTCTCTCACCCAGGAATGAATTCCTGGGCTACTCTGTTGCAGTCCACTGAAGTGGACGCTCTCTGTAATCGGGATCGTCCCTGACTCCGACAAGGTTATCTGAACCACTGATTACACGGATTTCACTGATTCCGCTGATTATTTCGTCTGAATCGCGGCATTAGCGTCATTCCCGCGGTCGGCGCGACCGCCCGTGTCGGGCGAAAGCGGGAATCCAGGAGAGCGGCAGCTTGCTGCCGCCTAACAGATCGTAACTGAACAAATTACTGGATCAATAAAGGGAGACGCTATGCCAATCCGACAATTTATCACCTATGGGCCGTATGTAATCCCATTCCACTGTCCCGGTGAGAATAAAAAGATAAAGCACATTGGAAAGGATGAAATAAAGACATTCTGGGAAAATAGTAATACTGGAAATATTGAGACTAAAAATGGATGTTATATTTTTGCGATGCAGGCCGCAAAAGGATATATGCCATGGTATGTAGGACAAGCACGAAAATCCCTTAAATCGGAATGCTTCACAAAGGATAAAATTACCAAATATCTTGAGGTCACTGTTAGGATGAGTAAGGTCGGCACGCCAGTTATGTTTTTTGTTGTGCCGCCCGACAATAAAAAGAAAGTGCCTAAGACAATCCTCAATGATCTTGAAAGATTTTTAATCCACTCAGCTCTTAATAAAAATCCCAAATTAATTAAGGTGATTGTAAACGAATTGGCCCAAGACTCGTATAAGAGTTATGGACCTAAGTACATATGAAAGCTTGATTAAGAGCGAGAATTCAGCGAAGAAA
>JAGVQJ010000029.1 GCA_020051775.1 Calditrichota bacterium
CATTGCAAAGGTGTCATCTGGGCGACGGGATGGCAGCCCTACAATGCGGCGGCTCTGGATATCCTTGGTTTCGGCAAGTACAGCAATGTCATCACCAATGTCATGATGGAGAGAATGGCCGCGGCGGACGGACCTTCGCACGGTAAAATCCAGCGTCCCTCTGACCAGGGACCTATCGGAAAGATCGCCTTCGTGCAATGTGCCGGGTCTCGCGATGAAAACCATCTGCCTTATTGCTCCGGAGTTTGCTGTGCCGCTTCGATCAAGCAAGCCCGGTACGTGCGCGAACAATATCCCGAGGCCGAGATCCATTTGTTCTATATTGACGTACGCACCCCGGGCCGCCTGGAAGATTTTTACACTGAAGCCCAGAAGGATCCCAAGTTCTTCTTCTATCGAGGTAAAGTCGCTGAGATCCAGGAAAGTCCAACCGGCGGCAACCTGATCGTAGCCGCCGAGAACACCCAAACCGGCCAGATCACGCGGCTGGAAGTAGAAATGGCTGTTCTCGCAACCGGCATGGTACCCAACAACATCGCCACCAAACCGCCTCTCGACTCTCCGCTGGATGCCTGGGGATTCCTTCTCCCGCAGGCGCCTTCCGGCCTCATCGGAGCTGGTGTGGCCAGCCGTCCCGGTGACGTAGCCGCGAGCGTTCAGGAGGCGACAGGATCCGTGATGAAAGCCCTTTTAGCTCAAAGGAGATAACTCGATGGCGATAGAAACCAAGGTGGGAGCCTATCTTTGCGCAGGATGTGGCATTGGTGAAGCAGTAGACATGGCAGGCTTGCAGAAAGTGGCTAATGGAGAGTTGAAAATTCCGGTGTGCAAGGTGCATGAGAAGCTGTGCTTGCCGGAAGGCGTGCGTATGATCAAAGACGACATCGCCGCTGAAGGTTTGAATCGCGTGATCATCGCTGGGTGTTCCTTCCGCACAAAAAGCCTTGAATTTCAGTTTGACGACCACGTGTTGACGGATCGCCTGGCGTTGCGTGAATATGTTGCCTGGACCCTGGAACCGCAGCATGAGGACAGCCAGGCCGCAGCGGAAGATTACCTGCGCATGTCGGCGGCCAAGGTACGCAATAGTGAACCTCCGGAAGCACTAATTGAAGAGATCAACCGGACGGTACTGGTCATCGGTGGGGGAAAAACCGGTATGACTGCAGCCCTGGCAGCGGTCGCAGCCGGCAGCGAGGTCGTGATCGTGGAAAAAGAGACGCAACTGGGCGGCTGGGCGGCGAAATTCTCCAAAGTCTTTCCCCACGAAGCGCCCTACACTACTCTCCAAGATAATGGCATTTCCGAAATGATCCGCCAGGTAGAGGCTGAACCAAAAATTAAAGTCAGGTTAGCGGCCACGGTAAAACGTATTGACGGAGAACCGGGGAAATTTGAGGTGGAGTTGGAGGGCGGAGAAGCGGGCCAGACCTTCAAGGTTGGTTCGATCATTCAAGCCAGTGGTTGGAAACCGTACGACGCCTCCAAGCTGGGACATTTAGGCTACGGTCGCTTGTCAAACGTTGTCACCAATGTGCAGTTCGAGGAGATGCAGGCGAACGGTGGGATTTTAAGACTTTCGGATCGCCGAGCACCAAAAAGTGTGGCCTTTATCCAGTGCGCCGGATCGCGGGATCAGGAACATTTACCTTACTGCAGCGCGGTCTGCTGCCGGGTATCACTGAAACAAGCGCTGCAGCTTCGCGACAAGTACCCCGACGCCAAGGTGTTTATTCTCTATAAAGACATGCGTTCGCCGGGGCAATATGAGGCCTTCTACAAGGCCGTTCAGAATGATGAAGGCATCTTCCTTACCAAGGGTGAAGTCGTTCGAGTGGACGGCCTGCCCGATGATCGTGTAGAGATCGAGTTGTCCGATACGCTCTTCGGCAAGAACGTCTCCATACAGGCGGATATGTTGATACTGGCCACCGGTATGGTGCCGACGACTAAAGTAGAAGAAATCCCGTTGGATTCGGCCGAAGCCCAACCGGTTACCACTCCGGATGCGAGTGAGCAGAAGGCCGGCGCCTCGGCTGAAGCCGGAGCTCATATTCTGAATCTAAGTTACCGCAAAGGCTCAGACCTACCCACTCTGAAATATGGTTTCCCTGATTCCCACTACATTTGCTTCCCCTATGAGACCCAGCGTACCGCTATTTTTGCGGCTGGAGCAGTGCGTGCTCCCATGGATTTGTCAGCAGCGGAAAATGACGGATGTGGCGCTGCTTTAAAGGCGGTTCAAGCCTTGCACCTGATAGGCTCGGGAGCGGCTCTGCACCCGCGCGCCGGAGACATTTCCTATCCCGATTTCTTCCTGCAGCGCTGCACCCAGTGTAAGCGGTGCACCGAAGAGTGTCCTTTCGGCACCCTCGATGAAGACGCCAAGGGAACGCCGCAACCGCATCCTTTCCGCTGCCGCCGCTGCGGCGTCTGCATGGGCGCCTGTCCTGAACGAATCGTCAGCTTTAAAAACTATTCGGTGCACATGATTGGCTCTATGCTCAAAGCCATCGAGGTACCGGAAGAAGATGAGGAGAAACCGCGGGTATTGGCTTTCATGTGTGAAAATGATGCGCTGCCCTCACTGGACATTGCCGCGAAGCACCATCTGCGTCTTAATCCTTTCGTACGCATCATCCCGGTGCGCTGCCTAGGTTCAATGAACGTTGTTTGGATCGCTGACGCGCTTTCCGCCGGTATAGACGGTGTACTGCTCATAGGCTGCAAGCATGGCGACGATTACCAATGCCATTTTATCAAAGGTAGTGAACTCGCCAACCGGCGCATGGAAAACGTCCAGGAGAAACTCAAGCAGTTGGTGCTGGAAAAAGAGCGGGTGCAGATCACCACTCTGGCCTTGAACGAATGGGAGAAAATCCCGCAGGTCTTCGACAATTTCATGGCCGACATTGACAAAGTCGGAGCGAACCCATACAAGGGATTCTAAGGAAACCAAAGGAAAAACCAAATTAATACAACTCTAACTAAAGGGTTCAGATTATGGCGAAAAGCAAACTAATCGCCCCGCACGGAGCCGACAAGTTGAAGATCCTGCTCCTGGAAGGGAAAGAGCGCGCCGACGAATTAAAGCGCGCGGCGACTCTGCCCAAAGTGATGATGGCCTCCCGCGAAGTGGGCGACCTGATCATGCTGGGCATCGGCGGGTTTACACCTCTGGACGGCTTCATGGGTCAGGCCGACTGGAAGGGCGTCTGCGCCGACATGAAGATGGCCAATGGCCTGTTCTGGCCCATTCCCATCACCCTGTCCGCCGACAAGGCCACCGCGGACGGGATCAAGGTCGGATCTTCCGTAGCTCTGGTCAACTCCGAAGACGGCGAGATCATGGGGACCATGAAGGTCACCGAAAAGTACACCATTGACAAGGAATTCGAGTGCAAGCACGTTTTCCGCACCACCGATCCCAATCACCCCGGCGTGAAGATGGTCATGGAGCAAAAGGAAGTCAATCTGGCCGGGCCGGTGATGGTGCTATCGGAAAGCACTTTCCCCAAGGAATTCGCCGGTGTCTATCAGCGTCCTGCTGAGTCCCGCAAGATGTTCGAGGAGAAGGGTTGGAAGAATGTTGCGGCGCTGCAACTTCGTAATCCCATGCACCGCAGCCATGAATTCCTGGCCAAGATCGCCATCGAGGTCATGGACGGTCTGTATATCCACCAGTTGGTAGGTAAGCTAAAGCCGGGCGACATCCCCGCCAACGTGCGTGTCAAATGCATTGACACCTTGGTGGAAAAATACTTCGCGAAAAATACCGCCATCCAGGGCGGGTATCCTCTTGACATGCGTTATGCCGGGCCGCGCGAAGCTTTGTTGCACGCATTATTCCGCCAGAACTACGGCTGCAACTACATGATCATAGGCAGAGATCACGCCGGTGTGGGTGATTACTATGGCCCCTTTGACGCTCAGACGATTTTCGACGAACTCTGGGACGGCGCCCTGAAGTGCCAACCGTTGAAGATAGACTGGACCTTCTGGTGCTACAAGTGCGGCGGCATGGCCTCCATGAAGACCTGCCCCCACGGCAAAGAAGATCGTCTGTTCCTGTCCGGCACGGCACTGCGCAAGGGTCTATCCGAAGGCGGCGACATCCCCGCCGAATTCAGCCGCGCCGAGGTGCTGGCCATCCTGCGGGAATACTATGCGACCTTAGAAGAAAAAGTAGAAGTCAAGCTGCATGGCCATGCCACTGGGGACGCTAAGAAATAGTCTCCATAAGTCTGCCAGCGGTAACTCGATCTGATGATCGCTTCCCGGGGATCACCGAACGGAGTGGGAACGATCAGGCGAGCGACTACAACGTCGTTCCCACTCCAAGTTAGTTTCGTCGCGAACTTCTCAATTAGATACATTTGCAATCCTACAAACCAATCAAGGAGGACCCAAATGCCCAGTTTTGTGATTACCACAAAGTGCGATGGGTGCAAAGCGCTTGACAAGACTGCTTGTCAGCACATTTGCCCCAACGACCTGATGGTCTTGAATAAAGACCTGATGAAAGCGTACAACCGCGAACCGGAAATGTGCTGGGAATGTTACAGTTGCGTGAAGATCTGCCCGACCCAGGCCGTGGAAGTTCGCGGCTATGCCGACTTCGTGCCTCTGGGAGCATCCGTGACCCCCATGCGCGGCACCGATTCCATCATGTGGACGGTGAAGTTCCGCAATGGTACTTTGAAGCGCTTCAAGTTCCCCATTCGCTCTACCGAAGAAGGCAAAGCCGTTCCCGACGGCGGTTTCGCTACCGGCACAGAAGACCTGAAATCGCCGGTCCTGTACACTGAGCCTGCCTCCTCCGGCATGGCTAAAATTCCGTCCCTGAAGTAAAAAAAAACTAATAAAAGGAGACCAGAAGTGGCAAATTTTGAAACCAGAGAAGTCTCGACTGACCTTCTGATCGTGGGCGGCGGAATGGCAGCTTGCGGAGCGGCGGTTGAGGCGGCCTACTGGGCCAAAAAGCATGGACTGAAAGTTACCCTAGTGGACAAGGCCGCCATGGATCGTTCCGGCGCTGTGGCCATGGGTCTTTCAGCCATCAATCAGTACGTCGGTCTAAAAGACGGCCAGAACACCCTGAAGGATTACGTGGATTACGTCCGCAACGACCTGATGGGTATCACGCGTGAAGACCTCGTGGCCAACATCGCCCGTCATGTTGACTCCAGCGTGCACCTGTTCGAAAAATGGGGTCTGCCGATATGGAAGGACGAAAAAGGCGCTTACGTTCACGAAGGACGCTGGCAGCTTATGATCAACGGCGAATCCTACAAGGTCGTCGTGGCCGAAGCCGCCAAGAACGCCCTGGGCATGGACAACATTTATGAACGCGTCTTCATCACCGAACCGATCATGGATGGCAACAAGTGCGTGGGCGCCATCGGCTTCTCGGTTCGCGAGAACGTGTTCTACGTGTTCAAGGCTAAGGCGGTTCTGGTAGCCATGGGCGGCGCCGTGCACGTGTTCAAGCCCCGCTCCTCAGGCGAAGGCTTGGGTCGCGCCTGGTATCCCCCGTGGAATTCCGGATCGTCCGCTTATTTCACTCTGAAAGCCGGCGCCGAAATGACCTGCCAGGAAGTGCGCTTCATCCCCGTGCGCTTCAAGGATGCCTACGGTCCCGTGGGCGCCTGGTTCTTGTTGTTTAAATCCCGCGCCACCAACGGCCTGGATGAAAACTACATGGAAACCCGTAAAGGCGAACTGGAGAAGTGGGTGCCTTACGGCAAGGTTAAACCCGTTCCTGCCAATCTGCGTAATTGGCTGATGCTGCTGGACGTCCAAGAAGGCAAAGGCCCGATCTTCATGCGCACCGAAGAAGCCATTGCCAACATCGCCGCTGCATACAAAGATGATCCCAAGGGCTACAAGACCAAGATGAAGGAATTGGAATCGGAAGCCTGGGAAGACTTCTTGGACATGACCATTTCCCAAGCCATCCTGTGGGCTGCCTCCAATGTGGCTCCGGAAGAAGTCAAATCCGAAATCGCCGCCGCCGAGCCGTACTTCATCGGTTCGCACTCCGGCGCTTCGGGCGCGTGGGTCAGCGGTCCGGAAGACCTGCAAACCGACAAGAGCAGACCAGTCTACTTCTGGGGTTACGGGCACATGGCCACGACTCCCGGCATCTTCTGCGCCGGCGATGCCTCAGGCGCTTCGAGCCACAAATTCTCATCCGGCTCCCATGCTGAAGGCCGCATCTGCGCCAAGGAAGCCATCCGTTATATCGTGGATCATCCTGAGGCTCCCAAAGTTGACGCTAAAAAGGTGGAGGAACTTAAGGCCAATGTGTTGAAGCCTCTAAACCACTTTGCGGCAAACAAAGGTTACACCAGCGACGACAACATTCACCCCGAGTACATCCGGCCGAAGATGTTCATGTTCCGTCTACAGAAGATCATGGACGAATACGCCGGCGGCGTGACGGCTCAGTTCAAGACTTCCAAGTCACTCTTGGAGAAGGGCTTGACCCTGTTGTCCATGCTGAAGGAAGACAGCGAGAAACTGGCGGCTGAAGATCTGCACGAACTGATGCGCTGCTGGGAAAACATCCAGCGCATGTGGCAGGCCGAAGCCCACGTCCGCACCATCCTGTTCCGCGAAGAGACCCGCTGGCCCGGCTACTACTTCCGCAGCGACACCCCCGGGATGAAGGACGATTGGCAGGCGTTTGCCAACTGCAAGTGGGATCCCAAGAGCAACACCTGGGAAATGATTAAGCGTCCCGTGATCTATATCAACGAGAAGCTGTAGTCAACCCAAAATCACTATCAGAGTTCAGCAAACAGTAACAGGGGCGATCCGGTTGGGTCGCCCCTTCTTATTTTTTACTTTGCACGAAAAAAGCAATTAATTGCACTTGATATTATCCGATAACTTCTTCATATTACTATTGTTTTAACCCGGAGCCTCCCATGAAACCGACCTGCCAATACATGGCCTTAACTGCCTTACTGCTCCTGCTGGGCGCCTTGCCCGCCGCCGCCCAAGTGCAGCCCCTGACCGCCTGGTGGATTGACACGGGAGATTCGGATAGCGCAAAGGTGAGTGGGGGATGTCCGGTGGGGGATGTCAATGGAGATGGCCTGGCTGACTTTGCCGGGTTGACCCTTAATAATTACTATAATTACACCAAATCATGGATATCAATTTATCTTGGCAGCCTTGAGCCGGACACCATACCGGACATTACGATTTACCCACCCAACGACAGCTTGGCATTTTTTGGGGTTCGCACGATCAACACCGGAGACGTAAACGGCGATGGCGACGAGGATTTTATCGCGGGCGCCAGCAACAGTTTCACTTATTTTTGGAGGCGCCAGGCTTATTTATACTTTGGCGGTGCCGCGTTCGACACTCTGCCGGATGTCAGATTTTACGGTGATTCTACTGGCACTTGGACAACCTTCGCACAAGAAGGCAGCGGATTAGGGGATATCAACGGAGACGGTTTTAATGATTTCACCCTGCTGGATGAGGGATATATAATCAGTAATTCACCATTTATACACGGCGCCATTTATATTTACTACGGGGGCAATCCCCCGGATGCCATTCCTGATGTCGTAATCTATGCCGACAGCGTTTTAAATAGGATAGGTCGGTTCATCGCTCCTCTGGGCGACGTCAACGGTGACGGCTACGACGACTGGGTCATGAGCCACGGAGATTGCCAAGGTCAGCAAGGAGAACCCCTTGCCGGGGTGGTGGCCTTATACTACGGCGGCAATCCGCCAGATACCATACCCCATCTGGTCATCTATGGCCCCGCCGGTTCCGGTATGGGTAGAGCGTTGACGACGCTTGATTGGAATGGCGATGGACAATTAGATTTACTCGCTGAGAATTATGTCTTCTACGCGCCCAATTACCATGGCTCGATTTGGGAATTCAACGTCTCGCCCGCTATGACCGGGCAGCCGGATCACATCTTTCTGGGTCAGCCTGGCGACGTCTTCGGGTGGTATATAAACCACGTCGGCTTAGACGGACAAGGAGGCCAGGATGTGGTGGATGGCGAGCCGGGGTGGAGCATCTCCGGTAAGGTTTATGTAATCCTGAACTCCAATTATTCAGATACTCTCTTCGACGCCACATATTATCAAGGTCACTTTAATAGCATGCTCGGAGGGCTCATTTGCAATGCGGGAGATGTGAATAATGACGGCCTGGAAGATATGGTCATTGACGAAGCTTATAGTAACGGCCGCCTGCACATGATTCTGGGCAGCGATTCATTGCATCAATCCGGCGTTATCCCTCTGCCGCAACCGGCGCCGCCTCAAGATGCGGCTCTGCTGAGGACTTATCCCAACCCCTTCAATCATCAGGTGATCCTGGAAATAACAGCGCCCGGCCGCAAAAATAACCTGATCCAGATCTACAACCCCACCGGCCAGGAGGTGCGCCGCTTCCCTCTGGGTTACAATCAGACAAAAATCGCCTGGGATGGGAAAAATGCCCTGGGTCAGGAGTGCTCTGCCGGAGTGTACCTTGCTAAATTGACCGGCCCAAATTATCAAGCCACAACCAAACTCACACTTATTAGGTAATGGATTCCCGCTTGCGCGGGAATGACAGATTCCGGACAAGCCGGAATGACAAAATTAAAGGAGGCATCATGCGCACGTCACTTCCAATCCTGCTGGCGGCATTGTTGCTTGCCACTATGTGGTTCGGCCTTGGAACTCTCGCTTCGGCGCAACCACCTCTCAGCGACACGTTTCTCTTGGGAGCCATCTGGGTGGGAAACGACGATCCAGAAGAGAATCACTATGCACAGTACAAAAGCGAGCTGCATTTGAACTGTGTATTTGACGCCCTTAAAACGAGCACGATCAGCGCGGCGGCCGATGCCGGAATCTATATCATGGGCGTGGCAGATCCAGGTGACAGTGGTTCCGCTTTAATCTATTACAACGGCATCACCGGCCTGGGGAAATGGAGTACGGCGGGGCGGTATTGGGCGGCATATGATTCTACACATAACCTCTATGATACCAAGGTATGGCATCAGTCATTTATAGGGACGGATGTAATCGTAAATGATGTTCCTGAATTCGATCCTAATCCTGTATATGTTCGAAGGGTAGAGGGGGATCCTGAGGATGCCGACACGCTGCTGACCCGGCTTCACGGCGGCTTCCTGCCCTTTTTCTGGGCGAAAGAAAATACCATCATGGAAGAGGACCTGCACCATTACTATGTGCGCATTTACGGCCGGCTGCGGGCGCCGGTGGGTGAAGACACTGCCGTGCTGACCATCAACGCCAACTGGATGGATGAAGACGGCGATTATAACAACGCCTATTGGCGGGGAGACCCTGCTTGTATGTCCGATACGTTCCTGGCTTCGGAACTGTATACGACTGAGAATAACGGCTGGAAATTAACTGAACCAAAAGAATTATACGTTCAGAATCCCGACACCGCCGATCATTGGTACTGGCGCGGCAGTTTGGGCATTTATTGGACCGGGCAGCGCAATCTGGAGATCTACTATGTGACGATATCGGATTCGATTGGAGATCTAATGGTTTATGGTACGCACCCTTATGATAATGCTATAACTTCGGCGGCTACTATCTATTCGGACACCACGTTGTTCCGCCATTATATCGTAGATGAACCTTTTTGGGGGCAGGTGTGGGCCAATGCGTATATTGACAATATCATCGGTGGAAACACAGTACCGACCACGTCATCCATCATTACTCGCGATCCACCAGAGGAGGAAGATGATGACCCCTGGTTGTACAAGCTGGCTACGGATAAATTCATTCACATGAATGAGTTTTTGACTGATAATTTCTGTATAGTAGGAAATTTGTACGATTCTATAGCCATCCCCAATCCTTATGAGAGCGGAGTGCAGTATGCAGATTACGACGACGCCTTGAATGATCAATCAGAAGATTGCATTGCCGGGTTGAATAGTTTAGTTCATCAATTGACCGGACCCGTTTGGGAAGCCAGGAGTCGGTTCGCGACGCACAAGAATTTCTGGTTTCAAACTCCGGTGGGTGGCTGGCTTCAAAAATCGGGAAATGATTGGCGGTGGCACTTCAGACCCACGACGCCGGAGGAGTTTCGCTGCATCACCTGGATCGCTGTAGCCTGCGGCGCACGTGGGATCATCCCTTACCGTTTCTCGTCTGACAGCGCTGCTGTAGGAAACGACATGCAAACCGGCGTAGTTGATGAAGATTACCACCATGATACAGACAAGGCGATATTGGCGGGAACGGGGATCCAAGATTCCGTATGGGTGTTTTGGAAATCGAACTATGATGAGATGGCCTCTTGCTTCCAGAAATTGGAGGCTATGGGCCCCAAGCTCATGCAGATGGAATACGACACCACCGAGGATTTCGGCGTCACCGTATCCGGTTTGGAGGACAATCATTACTTCGTCGGTTATTTCAATCATGATAACATGGCTCCCGCCGACCCTGATGGCTCCCAGGCTCACTACTTTGCCCTGGTCAATCGCAACTGCTGGCCTTTCGATGATTACGGCGATACTCTGTACTTCGATATCAGTTCGGATCTTTCAGGCACGCTTTATCTGGAGGATCTGGCTACGCACGAGTTTTTCAAATCCAACAGCGGCGGCGAATTCTCGGATGTCCCTTTCGCTGCCGGTCAGGGGCGGGTGTTCCGTTTGGCTCAGACGGCTGAGTATTCTTATATTCGTGATTAATTGCCCTTGATTTTCATACCCTTCTTGCTTATATTACCCCGGTACTATACAATATAAAGGACCCGACCATGAAACCTGCAATATGCCTTATAGCCTTGCTTGCCACCATGTGGCTGGCTGCCCCCGCCGCCGCCCAAGTGCAGCCCCTGACCGCCTGGTGGACGCACACAGGAACCAGCGACGTTCCTATGGGAGGCTTTTTTACCCCGCTTGGAGACATCAATGGAGATAATCTGGCTGATTTTGTGAATTGGTCGCCATTTAATCAATTAGCTATCTTTCACGGCAGCGTCCAGCCAGATTCGACGCCTGATCTTATCATTCATTCCCCGGACACAAGTTTTGGTTTCTTTGGGCTCCGCCTTTTTAGCGTGGGGGATGTCAATGGGGACGGCTATTCTGATTTCATCGCCGGAGCTTCAATCACAGATTATAGTATTCCGAGGTATGCCTTTCTCTACTACGGTGGCGCAGCTTTTAATTCCATTTCGGATGTATCTTTTATAGGTCCAGTAATCAATGCATCGCGCTTTGCTTATAACGGGGGTGGATTGGGAAATATCAACGGAGACGACTTTGATGATTTCGCCATTTTAGATGAGACATGGAATAAAATATATATTTATTATGGCGGTAATCCGCCTGATTCCATTTCTGATGTCATTATTTCAGCTGATAGCATATTGAATCAAATTGGCTGGGATGTAGCGCCTTTGGGTGACATCAATGGGGATGGCTACGATGATTGGGTCATGGCCGATGGTGAATGCCAATTCCCGGGAATTTCAGGTTTCCCGGGAGTCGTCGCCATCTACTATGGAGGCAATCCTCCTGATACGCTGCCGGTTTGGTACACTCACGGCACCGACAACGCGCATTTAGGAGAAGCTGGGCTGACAACATTGGACTGGAACGGCGACGGGCAATTGGATATCTTTGCTACCAATGGAACTTTTTATTCCCCCAATTTCCATGGCTCATGTTGGGAATTTAACGTTTCCCCCACAATGACCGACCAGCCTGATCACATTTTTTTAGGTCAAGCAGATTGGAATTTTGGCCGGACTTTGTGGCACGTGGATATCAACAACGATTCTAATCAAGATCTGGTATCCGGCAATCCAGATTATGGTTTCATAGCTCGCGGAAAGGTTTATGTGTACCTGAATGGAGCAGGACAGGATACACTCTATGATGCTACTTATTATCAGGGAAATTTTCAAGCCGGATTAGGCTATGGCGGTAATGTGGGGGACATTAACGGTGATGGGATTGAGGATATGGCTGTATTTGAAGGCTACGGCCCCTATGGTCGTCTACATATGATTTTGGGCAGTGACTCACTGCACCAATCCGGAGCGATCCCGACTCATACTATTTCCATCCCTGAAACCTCGGAACTGCTTAAAGCTTACCCCAATCCCTTTAACAGCGAGGTGGTTTTGGAAATAAACGCTCCAAAACCTGGGGACAATCATATTTACATATACGACCTTCAGGGCCGGCGAATCAAAACGCTTGATCTGGGTTTTGGACAAGTCTACGTGATATGGGACGGGACCAATTCGTCCAGCCAGGTCTGTGCAGCAGGGATCTATTACGCCGAATTAAAAGGACAAAATTACGAAACCATAATAAAACTCAATCTCCTCAAGTAAAAGGCGGCTATCATGCACAAATTACAATTAATTTCATTGTCAGTAGTAATTCTACTGGCGCTTTCCCTCGTAGCTTCGGCTCAACCGCCTTTGAGCGGCACGTTCTTGCTGGGGGCCAATTGGGTGGATCTCGAGCAGTTTCACACTGTCAAGACGGATCTGCATTTCAATTACCTTTTCTGTGGTTTGACCACCGGCCGATTACAGGCCGCGGCTGCTGAAGGATTGTATATCGCGGGTTGTGACAACGGCGACGGCAACTACTGGGGAATCTCGGGGCTCGCGCCTACCGAGGCGGGGCGTTATTGGGCGGCTGCTGATAGTTTCCACAATCTTCTTCAAATTCCCATGTGGCTTCGACCGCTATCAGAATTGACAGGGGGAGATAGGCAAGTATACAATATTCCAGGTTATCCCAATGGTGCTTGGGTACGGTATGCCGAAGTGGATTCCCCTTTTTATCATCAACCCGGCATTATGATAGACAGCCTGCATGCTGGGCTTACTCCTTTCCTTTATTCCAGGGTTGGAGATCATAACTATTACCTGCGAATTTACGGCCGAAGGCTCTCGGCGCCGGTGGGCCATGACACCATTTTGAAGATCACGGCCGACTGGTATGACTACGAGTACACTCCAGAACCGCACCGTTTCGCCAAATGGATTACCGCCCAGTCGGATACGGTTGACACCTGTAAAATTATCGTTTCGGATTTAGGCACAAACTGGACCCTGTCCTCCCCCAAGCATCTGTGGGTGAAAAACCCCGGCGACAGCGGTTCATATTGGCGCGGGAATCTTTCCCTCTACTGGCCGGGCAACTGTGACCTGGAGATTTATTACGTGACGATTTCAGATGGAATGGGTGATTCGGTAGTCTATAATCCGCAATATGATGATGCCATTGAGGCGGCAGCGACACATTTCGACAATTATCCCGCGCTGTTCCGGCATTTTATGGTTGATGAACCCACCTGGAACCAGATCTGGCCCTCGCAGCGGATTGATTCAATCATTTACGAAGTGTCCTCATTGAAACACACTACTGCTGATCTGGTCAATATGTACGGGGCCATCTCCGACCGGCGCACCGATATGTTATGGAGAATCGAAATGGGTCAGGAGCTTTATGGGCACATGGATGAATTCTTCACCTGGTTTTTCCCCATCCGCGGGAACCGATATGACGACAGCATCCCCAATCCCTATGATACTCCTGCGCCCTCCTTTAGCGAGTATGACTTGAAGCTTAACTACCAATCACCCTTGGGAGCATCCGGGCTCTCGGCTTTGGTGCAAAACCTGACGGATCTGGTTTGGAATGCCAGAAAAGACTATGGCCCCAGGAATTTCTGGTTTTACCCTCAGGCACACGGAATATTTCTGCAAACCGATTCTGCTTCCAATACCTGGGTGAGTGAACTCCGCCATCCCACTCCTGAGGAGTTTCGCTGCATGACCTGGATCGCTGTGGCCTGTGGAGCAAAAGGGATTGTGCCTTATCTTTATTCTTCCACGGAGCTGTTACCAGCAGATCCTCGTTACTTCCAATTTCCACGGTACGAAATTGGCGTGGTTGATTCCGCCGGTGCACATGACGTTAACTGGTGCAATCTGAGCGGTGTTCAACAGTATGTCGGGTGGCAATCCAGCTATGAGGAGATGAAATCTCTATACACCAAACTCGACGCCATCGGCCCTAAGCTGATGCAGTTGGAGTATGCGGGTGTCGATCCAAACTACATTGCGGGCATCGAAGAAACCGGCACGGATGATCCTTTAGATCCCCATCATTACTTCCTCAGTTACTTCGACGATGATGCGCTCTCTGATCCTGATGGACAGGCTGAATACTTTGCTCTGGTCAACCGCAACTGCTGGCCTCTTAGCGGGGGTGGCACACGTTTGTATGATATTCTAGCCGACCATCCGGGGTGGATCCTGGAAGATTTAGCCTCCCATGAATTATTCCAGGCGGATGTCAATGGCGATTTTACCTTAATTCCCTTCGCTGCCGGCCAGGGGCGGGTGTTCCGCTTAGCTCCAACCGCACGCTGGTTCGGCACTACCAACGTCGCGCTGGATATGACTGTGCCCAACGACATTACGCTTTATGTTGACTCCGATGCTTCTGTCTATGTCGGCGACGATGTCAGC
Organism: Calditrichota bacterium; assembly: GCA_020051775.1. GTDB lineage: Bacteria > Electryoneota > B3-LCP > B3-LCP > B3-LCP > JAGVQJ01. The sequence continues at coordinate 14,539 of JAGVQJ010000029.1, forward strand.
ATAACTGTAGATGCAGACGAAACCCATTATGGCACTATGGAAGTGGACCAGGGGGCTGAATTCAGATTCGGGCAGGACGCCGGAATCTTGGTTGAAGGTCGGCTGACGGCAACGGGAGGTTCCGGTGCTAATGAAGAGATCACATTCACCAGCGACACAACCGGCGGCGATTGGGACGGGATAGAATTCTCTTCGCAGGGGACATCGCAATCGAATTTAAGCTATTGCCAGATCCACCATGCTCGCTCTGCCGTGAAAATCACATACCAGCATCCCAATCTCGAGGTTGACCACTGTACGATTACAGGAAATACCGTAGGCGTTCACATCCTGGCTTCCGCACTAAACACCACCTGTTCGATTCATGATAATGTCATCAGTGGAAATTCGACCTTTGGCGTAGCCATCGAGCACTATAATGGCTCAGGACTAAGCGGGTCCATCCAATATAATACCATCTGCCTCAACGATCACGCCGGTATCGTGCTGGTGAATGCCAACCCCCGGATCAATGATGATTCCCTAAGCGGCAACGGCGATGGCGTAATTTGCACGGGAACTTCAGCGCCTCTTTTTTATGATGCAACCAACACCGGTGGATACAATACTATCACCGCAAATGAACAATATGGCATAAAAATCGTGGATACTGCCGCACCGAATTTGGGATGCAACTATTCTGATAATCCTGGATACAACAACATCTACGACAATGCCAATTGGGAAATTTACAACACTAGCACAAGCTTAATCTTCGCGGATATGAACTGGTGGGGAACCGCCACACCTAATTTCGCTGAGTTAATATACGATACGAGTAGAGTTCGTATTCGGAGCCGAACAGATCAGTATAATGTACGGGCTGATGGATTTGTCGGCAGAGAAGGCAGCAAACCGAAACAACATAAAGATCCCGGAGATGGCCCCAGCGGCCCAGGTCCTCTCCTCCAGACTGCTTTCCAACTCCTTTACTCCGGCAACCCCCAGCAAGCCGCTCCCCTGTTCCAGCAGATCATCGTCAACTTCCCCAACCTGCCGGAGGCTTCCCAGGCGCTGATGGGGTTGTATCAGGCTTACCTGAACCTGCAAAACCTGCCCGGCTTTTCGACTCTGCTGTCCAATATCATCAACAATTTGCAGCCGGGGCTCTTGGAAGAAAACGCCTCTTACCTGCAAAGCGTGGTCAATAGATCGTTGGGGAATGCCAGCCAAGCTTTGGAAATCGTGCAGGAACTGGCTCAGACCGCCACCCAGGCCAACATTGTGGAATTGTCCAAATTCGATGAGGGCAGGATTTACAAATATGACCTGAATCTGCCCGCCATCGGCGATAGCTTGATGCTGGCGTTCATCGAGGATTACCCGGAAGGCGACCTCTCCATTCTGGCGCAAGTGGAGCTGGGATTGATTGATCCGCCTTCGACCACCTTGGCCGGACTAGGGGAACCCAACACCATAACTTCTGTAACTCCCCTGCCCGATGCGTTTTCGGTGAAGGCAGCTTACCCCAACCCCTTCAATCCGGCCACCACGTTGAGCTTCTCACTGCCGGAAGTGGCTAAAGTGACCTTGAATGTCTTCGACGTGCAGGGCCGCCTGGTCGCCACCCTGGTCAACGGCCTGCGTGAAGCCGGCCAGCACCAGGTCACCTTCGACGGATCGAATTTGTCATCAGGCGTGTATCTGTACACCCTGCAAGCTGGATCGCATTCCGCCACGGGTAAAATGGTACTCATGAAATAATTAAGAACCAATCGCTTTGCGCCAAAAAAGGTTGTCTCACAGAATCGGGGCAGCCTCTTTCTATATGCGAAAAATCCTTCTACTGGGTTGCTTTATCTGTGTGTTTTTATTAAATTATATTCATCATGGAAAACAAAGACAAACCCGTCTGCCCGCACTGCGGCGTGACGCTGCTTAAATGGATCCCCCCGGAAACCAGTTCCTGGGGTCAAAACTACCAATACGCCTGCTTCAACGACGAATGCCCGTACTACCAGCGCGGGTGGGAATGGATGAAGCAGAAATACAACGTGACCGCTTCCTATCGCTACCGGTTGGATCCTCATACGGGCGACCAGGGCCCTCTGCCGGTATGGTCAAAAGATGCCATTAGAAATATGATCGCCAAGGACGACGAAGCATGAGCGAAATAGACAACCTGAAGAAAGCCATCCTGGAGAATTATCCGCGCCTGAGCAACGATGACACCTTTCAATTCGCCTGCCGGCCCGGAGTCCCCTGTTTCAACCAATGCTGCGCGGACGTTAACATCTTCCTGACCCCCTATGACGTGCTGCGCCTGAAGAATCGCCTGAAAATGGATTCGGACGATTTCTTGAACGCCTACACCCTACTGCCCATTGATGAGCACCAGAACTATCCGGTGGTCATCCTGAAGATGCAGGAAAACGAAATCAAGAACTGTTTCTTCGTCACTGAACAGGGTTGTTCGGTCTACACGGATCGTCCCTGGGCCTGCCGGTACTACCCTGTGGGATTGGCTTCGCCCAAAGAAGATACCCCGGCTGATCAGGATTTCTACTTTCTGCTGCAAGAAGAAGTATGCAAGGGGTTTGAAGAGAAGAGGCAGTGGAGCATTCGCGAGTGGAAAGCGGATCAAGGGGTGGAAAAATACGATGAGTTCGGCCAACTGTTCAAGGAGATCACGCTGCACGATTTCTTTAAAGGCAACAAGCAGTTGGATCCCATGCGGATGGAAATGTTCCACATGGCCTGCTATAACCTGGATAAATTCCGACGCTTCATCCGCGAAAGCTCATTCATGAAGCGATTCGATCTGGAGGCAGGGTTGATGGATAAGATTATGGCCGATGATGAGGAGTTACTGCGGTTCGGATTACACTGGCTGAAGTTCGCCTTGTTCGGAGAACCGACCATGAAGGTCAAACCGGCGGCGCTGCGGGGTGATAAGCCTTAACCGGAGCCATCTTATTCACCCTTTTTATCCTCCTCCTGCTCCCCCAGCATCTTCGGCGCCAGTTTCAGGCAATTTCTGATCAGCACGTGCGAGAAGGATTCCAGAGCTCGGTAATCGCTGGGACGAAAGGCTTCTTTGAATTTTTCCAGTTCCTCCCGCCGGAGACGGTTCATCTCGCGGTGCAGATCCAGAATCTTGGTCTGCTGTCTTTCCTGCTTGCGCCAGTTGGAATAGACCTTCACCTGCTCTTCGACAATGTCTTGGGCCTGGGGAATTTCCGCGGCTCGGTTTTGCTGACAGCGCTCCACTGCATGCTGGATATCCTGAAGATCGAACAAGGTAACACCCGGCAAATCGGCCAAAGCCGGATCAATGTCGCGGGGTGAAGCCAAGTCCATCAAGACAAGCGGCTTATCGCCGCGATCCGCGAGGGCACAATGTGGTCGGGTGATCATGTATCCCGGCGCGGCTGTGGCCGAAAACACGGCTTCGACGCGCCCTATCACCTGGGGAATTTCATCAAGGCTGATGGCAGTTGCGCCGAATTCGGCGGCCAGCTTCTGCGCTCTTTTTAAGGTGCGGTTAGCCAGGATGGCAGCTACGCCCCAGCGCGAAAGGCCCTCCAGGATAATTTCCGTGGCATCATTAACACCGCAGATGAGCGCCTGAGCGGGCGGCTGACCCTTGAGATGGCCTTTCAAGAGATCCAGCGCAGCACCTGGGACGCCTCGCGGACCTGCACCCAGGCTGGTTTCGGAACGTACCCTCTTGCTGACTGTGAAAGCCAGGTGAAAGGCGCGGTGCAAGATTTTTCCTGCGGTGGAAGCTGCGCAGGCAGCGCTGTAGGCATCTTTGAGTTGGTGCAGAACCTGATCCTCGCCCAAGATTACCGAATCAAGGCCGGAGGCCACCCGGAACAGATGTCGCGCGGCGGAGGTTTCGTGCAGGTGGTAACAGATTTCAGCGGTTTTTTCCGGGTCTGCAAGCCCCCGAGCGCGGTAAAAGGCGGCGAATTCATCCCGTGGATTGCCTTTAACTTCGCGGACACGGTAGAATTCGATGCGATGGCAGGTCGCCATTACGACCACTTCCTTGCAGCCGGAAACCTCCTTGAAAAGACGGCAAGCCTCTTCCAGTTCGCTGCGAGCGAGCTGGTAAGGTTCGCGGACCTCCAAGGGGGCATTCCGATGATTCATTCCGAAGACAGAAAAGCGCATGAGACTAATTTAACAAATTTTTAGGCCGGAAGCAACTATGTTCCATCTGCTCTTCTTATGTACCGGCAACTCCGGTCGCAGCCAGATGGCCGCAGTTCTGGCCCGGCAACTGGCGCCCCGGAGTGTGGAAATTCAATCCGCTGGAGACCGCCGATGGACCATTCACCCTCAAGCGGTGCAGGTGATGCGGGAAATCGGATTGGAGTTGCCGATGGAAGTCCCGTGCGTTTTGAAGGAAATCGAGAAGGAACCTTTCGATATTGTCGTCACGCTGTGCAATCATGCCCTGGAAATTTGTCCGATCTTTCCCGGTTCCCCCACTCGCATTCATTGGCCACTTCCTGATCCACGAAAAGAATCTTCTGCCGGCCTAGAAAAATCCTTCCGTGAAATACGCGACGATATTCGTCAGCGCGTGGCCGGACTGTTTCAGCATGGCTTCCTGGATTCCATCCTGCGCACCCGCCTGACCTTCAGTTCTCTGCTGGACAACCTCACCGATGGGGTTCTGGCTCACGACCTGAACCGTCGCATCTATTATTTCAATCAAGCCGCGCAAACCGTCACCGGGTATACTTATTCCGAAGTCATCGGACGTGACTGTCATGAGGTCTTTCCCGGACGGTTCTGCGGCGGCAACTGCTCATTTTGCCAGGATCACATCCAGGTACATACACGTGTGCGCTATCCCGTGGCATTCACACGAAGGGATGGCGAAAAACGCGATCTGGAAATGTCGGTGGTTCCGGTGAATACTCCCAATCATGAGGTGGCCGGCGCTCTGGTCATTTTCAAGGATGTCAGCGAAGTCGCATTGATGCGGCGCCGGTTAGTCGAAAGCCGCGGCTTTCATGGGATCATCGGCCGGCATCCGGCTATGCATCAGGTGTTTGACAGCATTCAGGAACTGGCGAACGTCGAGGCGCCGGTGCTGATCCAGGGTGAAAGCGGCACCGGCAAAGAATTGGTGGCTTTGGCGCTGCACCAACTTAGCTCTCGTGCTTCCGGGCCGTTCGTTCCGGTCAATTGCGGTGCTCTGCCAGAAGGAACGCTGGAATCTGAGCTATTCGGCCATGTCAGAGGCGCCTTTACAGGCGCCATCCGGGATAAAAAAGGGCGATTTGAACTGGCGGACGGCGGGGCGATATTCATGGACGAGATCGGCGAAATTTCACCCGCCATGCAGGTGAAATTACTGCGGGTGTTGCAGGACATGGCATTCGTACCTGTAGGGGGTGAGAAGCTCATTCGCGCGGATGTGCGGGTGATTTGCGCCACCAACCGCGACTTAAAGGGGCTGATGCAAAAGGGGCTTTTCCGCGAGGATCTGTACTATCGTTTGGCCGTAGTGCCGCTGCATCTTCCCACGCTGCGTGATAAAGTATCAGATATTCCCCTTTTGGTGGACCATTTTCTGGACAAATTCGCTACCGATACCGGCCGAAAGATCCACGAAGTCGGCAACGACGCTATGGCCAGCCTGAAACGCTACGCCTGGCCGGGTAATGTGCGCGAACTTAGCAATGCCATCCAGTACGCGCTAATCAAATGCCATGGCCCGGTTATCGAGGCGGAACATCTACCGCCGGAGATTGCCGAGAACCCCATCGCAGGCGATAGATCCCGCCCCGGGCGCAAGCCCAAGCTCACAACCAACCAAATTAGTGAGGCTTTGGAGCAAAGCTTGGGCAATCACGCTCGCGCCGCTCGCCAGTTAGGAGTCAGTCGTACCACCCTTTACCGCCACTTAAGCAAACAGAATCTGTAACAAATTACACTTCTGTACCAAATTCATTTCAGTACACATTCCGCAGCGATTTACCTTCATGTTTTCACAAACTGTAACGAAATCCCCCGAACAACTCACCTCTGGATAATTTCATAACGTTATATAAATTATAATTTTATGGCCACAACCCATACCGGTATAGCTATTGCATTATTCTAAACAAGCTGAATGAAGGGAAGATTGTGCCGAAAGCCTACAACGCCAATATTATAAAGGTCCTGCGGTTAACGCGGGAGATGATGCTTCTGGCCGATCTGGGCGATTCCATCCGCCCGGATCGCAGTTGTGGGGTTCTGTTCGGCACCCTGCGAGATTCCGCCTATAAGCTGAGAGATCTCGCGCAGCATGAGAAGTCGCTGCACCAGGATCAAGGTGTATGGGACGTTCAGGAAGATTGAAATAATCCCGAAGAGAGCACAATGTCAGTCGTGAAAACTATCAATGGATGTATGGTCCGCCTGGAAAAAGGTGACATCACTCAAGCCGATGCCGATGCCATCGTGTTATACGCCCGTGAGGATCTAAAACTCGGGTCGGGATATGGCAACGCCATCTCCATACGCGGCGGACCGGTCATCAAACAGGAGCTGGAGGCTAAAGGTACCGTTTCAGTCGGTGAAGCCGTGGTCACTACCGCCGGCAATTTGAAGGCGAAATACGTGATTCATGCCGTGGGTCCCAAATTCCAGGAAGCCGATCTGGACTCCAAATTGAAACGAACGATTTTATCGGCGCTGCAACGAGCGCAAGAAAAAACGGCGAACCGGGTGGCTTTCCCACTGATGGGCGCTGGGTTTTATGGGGTCTCCCTGGATCAATGCGCCTCGGTCATGATCGCCGCCCTTGAGGCCGGCCTAACCGAAAAGAACCAGCCTCGCGAGGTTATCATTTATGCGCTGGACAGTCGCGAATATGCGCCCTTTCAACACGAATTGGAAAAATTGAAATAAGGACTCTTGTATGAGTGAGACGCTTCATTTTGCCGAACATCGCCTTCAGGAAATGGCACTGTTGTTCATGGCGATTGTGTACACCTTAAGAATCCGCTGGTTGCTGCGTTTTCCCGCAGGTAAGGAGCGGCAGGCTCCCAGTGGCAGCCGCATGATCACTTCTAAGCAGGGTATCCTGAATTCCTGGTTAAACGTGGCTAAGCCCTGGGCTATGGAAAGCACGCGGACCCGGCCCTTCTTTTACGCCCAGTTCGTCATCTTTCATCTGGGTGTTGTGGCTTCGATTGGATTGTCCTTCGTCATCCCCTACCTGCCGAGTCTGTTGCAATCTCCGCTTTTAGTGCGCCTCCTGCAAATTTCAATCGGAGCTGCTTGCTTGGTGGGAATTATACGCATGGTGCGCCGGCTATCTGTACCGGTGATGCGCAAGATCAGTTCTCCTGACGACTACTTTTCGCTGACCTTACTGACCGTCTGGTTCTTCTTCGCGATGCTGGCCGTTCCCAACGAAACTGCACAGGGGGAATCCATTTTGCTGATCTACTTCACGCTGACCGCTTTCTTCCTGATCTATGTGCCCTTCAGCAAGATTTCGCATTATCTTTACTATCCCTTCACGCGATATTATCTTGGGAAGACCATGGCGCGCAGGGGGGTATTGCCTCAAATTAGGGGTTAAAGTGACACCCAAAAACTCAGAGATTGCAAAGAATACCTATAAGCATTTCAGGGATAATCATGGTAACGGAAAATAGATCTTATAATGCGCAAAAGGTCATCGAGAGACTGGCGAAGAAAGTCAACCGCCAGATGGCGGGATCCTTGGCTGCTTGTGTTCATTGCGGTATGTGCACGCAATCATGCCATTATGTGTTAGCCAATCCGGATGATCCCACGTTTGCCCCGGCATACAAGGCCGATCGTATCCGCAGACTGTTCAAGCGCCATCTGGATTGGACCGGTCGGATCATACCCTGGTGGGTTAAAGCGGGCAGCGTTTATACTGACGAAGAGCTGGCCGAACTGATGGATACCGTCTTTGGTAAATGCACCAATTGCCGTCGCTGCACTCTGAATTGTCCTATGGGAGTGGATTTGGCGGTGGTTAACCGCATGGCGCGTGGATTGTTGGTCTCAGTGGGGGTTATGCCGGAAGGCGTAGCTGTGGTGAGCAAAGACCAGTGGGAAATCGGCAACCAGATGGGCGTACTCAAGGAAGACTACCTGGAGACGCTGGACTGGATGTCAGAAGAGTTGCAACAGGAATTGAAGGATCCCGCGGTGGGGATTCCTATTGATAAATTCGATTGTGAAGTGGTTTATTCCATCAACCCCAGGGAAGTAAAATATGACCCGCGCTCTATTGCCGACGCGGCCAAGATTTTCCACTTCGCCGAGGAAAATTGGACTATGCCCAGCGAAGGCTGGGATATGACGAATTTCGGGCTGTTTTCCGGAGATGACGATTTGGGCGGAGCCGTGGCGCGACGGCTTTATGAAAAGGTCGAAGATCTACGCGGTAAAAAGTTAGTGATTTCCGAATGCGGACACGGTTACCGGTCCACTCGATGTGAAGGCCCCAACTGGGCAAAGTACGACGTCCCCTTCGAAATGGAGAGTTCAGTCATCACTATGCTGCGGTACATCAAGGAGGGGCGCATCAAAGTGGATCCCTCGAAAAATGACATCTCGGTGACTTATCACGACTCCTGCAACAACGCGCGCAGCTGCGGCATGACCGAAGAACCTCGCGAACTGCTCTCTTACGTGGTGAAAGATTTCCGTGAAATGCACCCCAATCGAGCGGAAAATTACTGTTGCACGGGCGGCGGCGGAGCCATGTCCATGTCGGAATATACGCCCCGGCGGCTGAAGTCCGCAGTCGTCAAAGCCGACCAGTTGAGAGCTACCGGCGCCGGAGTTGTGGTCACCTCTTGCCACAATTGTGTTGATGGGCTGACCGATCTGATTCGCCATTACAAACTGGGCATGCAAGTAACACAACTGGTCAACCTAGTGGCCAACGCCCTGGTTATTGAGGAACGGGTTGCCATTCCGGTGGAAATTGTGCCCGAGGTGACTGCGGCAGGATCCCTGGCCGGGCGCAAGATTCTGGTGGTGGACGACGAACCGGATATTTTGACCTTCTTCGCTTCGGTGCTGGCGGATAATGGCGCTGAAGTGATCGAAGCACGGGAGGGCCAGGAGGCGTTATTAAAGGCGCGCAGTGAAAAACCCGACCTTGTTACACTCGACATTTCCATGCCGGGGCAGGACGGCGGTAAAGTATTTGAGGCTCTGCGCCGCGATCCCGATTTGGCCTTGACGCCGGTGTGTATCATTACGGGTCGGCCGGAGTTGCGGCGTTTAATCTACGACCGCCCGGTGCCGCCGCCGGATGGGTATCTGGACAAACCAGTGAATGAAGAGACGTTGCTGCTCAATGTTAAAAAGATTTTAAAGGTCGTCTAAAAACGAGGCGGCGATGGAAATTCCCTACCAAAGCATTTTCGACAATATGCCCTGCTACCTGACGGTGCAGGATCGGGAATTCCACATCCTTACGGCTAATAGTCGTTTTCAACAGCACTTCGGAGATTATCGGGGACGATTTTGTTATCAAATTTACAAGCACCAGCCGGAACGCTGCGAAATCTGTCCGGTGGATCGTACTTTTCGCGACGGGTTAAGCCACCGCAGCGAAGAGCGGGTTACTTGTCGAGATGGTTCCAGGGTATCCGTGATCGTTTACACTATGCCGTTGCGCGACGAAAACGGGCAGATTACCGCCGTCATGGAAATGTCCACGGACATTTCGGAACTGAAAGCTCTGCAACGGCAGCTTCGCGACAGCCAGACGAAGTATCGTACCCTTTTTGAAGAAGCCCCCTGTTACATTTCCGTGCAGGATGCCGAATATAAAATAATTGATACCAACCGGATGTTCCGGGAAAATTTCGGTGATTCTCTGGGACTGCCCTGCTACCAGGTGTATAAACATCGCGACGATGAATGCCCTTCTTGTACGGTACAACAGACCTTCA
>JAGVQJ010000062.1 GCA_020051775.1 Calditrichota bacterium
GAAAACCGCCGAGGCCGAAGTCATCGCTACCGTGCCGGGGATCAGCACCAAGTTGGCGGAGGAGATACACAGGCGACTACAAGTACCAAATGGAAAAATTCTGAACCACTGATTATACGGATTCCGCAGATTCCGCTGATTTTAACATTGTCTAAATCGCAGATTTAACGGATTAAACAGATGACGCAGATTAAAAAATCCGCCTCGCGGCGGATTTCACTTTTCACTTTTCATTTTGCATTTTTCATTTAAGGAGAACCATCTTCTGCACACTGACGTAATCTCCCGCCATCATCTTCACGAAGTACATCCCCGACGCTAAACCTTGCCCATCGAAAGTCACCTCGTGAGCCCCGGCGGCTCTCCAGCCGTCCACCAGGGTCGCGACCATTCTTCCAGCGGCATCATAGACCTTGAGGTTGACGCGGCTGATGGCGGGTAGCTGATAGCTGATAACTGTTGTTGGGTTGAAGGGGTTGGGTCGCACTGACTTCAGGCTGTAGGCTGAAGGGAGAACCGTCGGAGAAATTTCAGGATCTTCCATGCCCAGGCGGATGTCGCCCAGGAGCCGTTCGGCTAGAGCCTTCACCGAATCGTAAGGTTGCATGGCGAAGAGCGGGAAGGTCAGGATGACGTTGGCGAAGTTCGGCGTCAGATAACGTACGCCCACCGCATGACCGTGCAGTGCGGAAGAATCCGGATCGTAGGACTGGAAAGTGTAGAAGGTTTCACCTTCAAGATCGGGAATCATGCCATCTACTTCCAGTAGAGCTTCGCGATTGGGGTAGAACAAAGGAATCAGCGAACTGATCAGGTTGACCTTGTTGGAATCCACCCAGACCGAAGGGAAACCCGCTGCCGGAATCCCGGCAATGAAATCCGGCGGATTGGGGATATTAGGGTATTTAGCGGCATAGACGAAATCCAGTTTGAAATCGTGATTCAGGAAGTGGGAAGAGGAAACTGGCAACCATGTGGTGGTAGTGCTGAACCGGAACGCTCCATAGAATAAATTCCGCCCCGATACGATCACTTTGCCGCCATTTTCGATGTACTGGGCTAAGATCGCGCTGCGGGAATTTACATAATTCATATCCCCACACAACGCGTGATAGTCATGGATCAGCCATACGATTTTATAGGGGCTTAATTGCGGCAGACCGGCGAAGGTTGGGGTAGAATTATTCTGAATCGTCATGAAATCCGGATTTTCACCAATGTCAATGAACAACTGCTGATAATAAGCCTCCAGCAGGTTGTCCGGCCACTCGTAGATCCCACTAGTATTTTTTTCGCGAATAATCAACAGATCCTGGGTAAACCCCATGGGGATATCCGAGACACTGTCTGAAAGAGCGCTTTCGTAACCATTGTTATCCACTGCCGAGATCCGGTAGGTGTATTCCAACCCATTGGTCAACCCCTGATCGCCGAAGGATTCCGTGCCGGCGGGGACATTGCCCGCTAACTGATAGACCGCCGAGGTGTCCCGGCGATAAACGAGGTAGTGATTCAAGTCCGGTTCGAAATTGGCATTCCAGGAGAGGTAAATGGCCGTATTGGCGCTGGAATCCGCTGCCAATCCCGTGGGGGTCAAAGGCGCAGCGGCGGTGACGGGAATTTCCGGGCAGGGATAGCTTAGCAGTGTGTCATAACCCACCGCCTGCGCCTTGTAATAATAATGCTGGCCGGGAAGGGCGGTCAGGTCGGCGAAGGTGGTGTCGGTGATGGGGCTGGCGTTCAGAGTTCCGGGCGGATAGGACTGCCCTTCCAGCCGCCGAAAGAGATTGAAAGTGACCGTAGGCGGGACGGGATAGCTGTCCCAAGCCAACCAGACAGCGCTGTCGGGTGTGGCGATGGCGCGCAGATTATTAGGCGCCACGGGCGGCAGGAACTGGAAATTGGTATCGTACAGCCACTGCGCCTTGGCGACGTTGTAGGCCAGATCGGCGTAGACGTATTTGGTGGGGTCAATGGGATTATTTCCGGAAACGTCTCCTTGTGGATTATTGGGGTCGTGAAAGCCGTCGGCGCAGATGTAGGCGAACGCTACCTGAGTGGATTCGCCGGGATTTAAACGATAGATCGGATTCCCAGTCGGATCAAAATGGTCGAAGATCCCCAGTGGGCCGTATGATACCAGGTAGCGGGTATCATAGCCGTTGGCCAGATCAGGGGCAATGGACAGATTCTCCAACGCCCAATCATGCGTTGTCGTTTGGCCGGTGAAAGGATCGGTGTAAACCTGAGGATGAGCCTGGAGGTAGCTGTTATCCGCCACCCACCACTGGTCGAAATCCATCTCTTTATTGGACATCAGAAAATACTTGCGTGCATCACCGTCGGGTGTGCCGTAGATGGTTGTCCAGCCTCCCTGAGAGCCATCATCCACCCAATGCGGCCCATAATCCAGATCCGGATTGCCGTTGCTGATCCACCAGTTGAAACTGCTGTAGAAAGTGTCCTGGGGGGCCGCCAGCAGGTGAAGGCCGCTGACGCCGGGGCAAGTGAAGTCGTTGCCCTGGTTGATGTCATGAGGTCGACCGTCGTTGTCGGCGATGTAGGGGATTTCCACGACCTGACCGAGGTAGTCGTGAAGGTAGCCGGCAACATCATCTTCGTGATGGAGCGGTTCATCTTTGTGTCCCACGTCAGCGTCAATCAGAAAACCGAGATAGGGATTCTTTAAAAAACGCGAGCCGATGTTTTCAACCGTCATTTCGATGATGACGAAATCGTCGAAACCATAGGAGTTCCAGACCATGCTCTTCTGGGTGACTTTTAAGCCCAGGGGGAAATGCGGGCCGTCCATGATATCGCTGCCCACCCAGAAGGTTTCGGTCAGGGTGTCGCAGAATGTGGAGATGAACTCCTGGGGGGCGACGGCCTCGGGCGAGTAGATCGGCTGTCCCAGGTAGTTGACGGCTCCGGGGAGGTTGGATCTTTCCAAGATGCCGTGATCCTGAAGGGGTTGACCGCCGACTTCGCCCGGTTCCAACTCGTATTGATTACGGCTTGGGCCGGTCCAGCCTTCCGTGCCAACGGAAACTCTGGGGAACTCGACGCCGCCGGTGTCCACCAACGCGCCCACCCATACTCCTCCGGCGAACAAGTATTGGATGCCTGATCCACCGGGGAATTCACACTGCGGCGCCCAAAACTGATTGTATAATTCAGGATCAGACATGGCTTCGGGATCGCCCATCCCCAAGTTGCCTAAAAATCCCCAATTGGTGACGGTTAGCCAGAGGTTGCTGTCGCGGTGTGTCCGATTGAATTGGGCGATGTTGGAAACGTCAACTTCCGCCGGCTGGTATTTCTGCAGGATCTCGCGATTGTCACGAGTTGCTGCGGCTGCGGTTATCGCCAAGAAGCAAACGGCGAAGATGCGCATAACACGGGATAATGACATGAATGCCTCCATGAAGTAATTTGGATTGAGTGAGATCGGCTCAGAGTTGCAAAAGAGAATGCGGCTACAATATATGAAATGAATCTCATGTTGTCAAGCGCAATTAATTGCGGATTATTTCCGGGAAAATCGCGATCACGATCATTTTGCCCCATAGTGCCCCTTGTTTCCCATATTTAACCTGAATCTGCCTTCACCCTTTAAATCCGCCCAAATTTACTTGATTGCGTGGTGTCGTTGAAGTAAATTGGAACGAATCGAACTGACTAAAAAGGCAAATCACCGGTCGTAAACTATTTCGCGGAGAACTTGAGATCCCTACGGCATAAAATCGCTCTAATCCTGGGCCTATCCAGTCTGTTCGCGCTGGTAGCCGGCGTATTCCTGAGCTCCCTGCAATATCAGCGGCAGGTGCAGCGCCAGAGCGTTATGGAACTTGCGGCTCTATCCGGTATTATTCCCGCCAGTTTAGACAACATAGGGTCCGAGCTTTTGCGTCTGCTGAAGATCACTTCGCTAGGCGCCGAAATTATGGATCATATCGAACCGTTTGACGCTCTGTGTGTTTCCAACCATTTGCAGGGGTATATCGTTGACGGGGAACCGAATTTCGTGGAATTGACAGACCGGCGCGGTGTCATTCTCTGGAGTCTGGGAGACTCCGTGGGTCGGGGAGAGCGCAGTGATAATCCATTAGTCGCAGCGGCCTTAGCCAAAGGATCCATGGGTTATGGTATACATCGGCGCAGGGATCAGCTCTTTATCGTCGCAACCGCTCCGATTATCAACATACAACATTATTGCGGCACCGTTAGCATTGGGCAGAAAATTGACCCGAAACAATTGGCGCGGCTGGAAAATGGCCCCAGTGTACAATTCGCAATATGGGATAACCCTGAAAAGAATGCCGTTGTTGCCTCCGGCCAGGAACCCCTTCCGGCGGTGGGATTTCTTTTAGGGGATAGAGAGCTGAAGCGACTACAGAGCGGCCAGGCTATTAACAAGCGGATCAAGTTGCGAGGACAAGAATACCAGCTTGTCTTCTTCACCATGAACGAACTCAAACCCGGGCAGCAGAATTATTGCGCGGTTTACCGCTCTATGGCATTTTTAAGTCGAGCCAAGCGGTTAATGATTCTGCAATCGCTGGTGATGACTCTGTTCGTGTTTCTTGTGGTGGCCTGGATTGGCTGGTGGATTTCACAGCGGGTAGTGGATCCCATAGCGCGCCTGACGAAGGCGGCACGACGGTTGGCGACGCTGGATTTCAGTGAGCGCGTTCCCATATCAACCAATGATGAAATTGGAGATTTGGCGCACTCCATCAGTTTCTTGTCCACGGCTTTGCAGGACAACATGGCCAAGAAGGATCAGTACGCCAGCGAATTAGCGGGGATGAACGTCAACCTGGAACGTCAGGTCGCGCAGAGAACCGAGGATCTGGTTCACGCCAAGGAGCGCCTGGAACACGAAATGGCGGAAAAAGAGGATTTCCTGCGAGCCATTTCTCATGACCTGGGAGCGCCGTTGCGCAACATCGCCGGGTTGGCTCGCCTGCTGGAACGCCGCCACCGCCAAACCTTGGGCGATTCCGGGCTGGAAATGATCGGGCGAATTTCCAACAATGTGAAAAACGAATTGAGTCTGATCGAGATGCTTCTGGAATTGTCCCGCATCAAGACCCGGCGAGGCAAATCCACCCTGGTAAATCTGCCGGAAATGTTGCGGCAGATTCAGGCCGACTTATCCTATTCCATCGAAGAGAAACGAGCACAGATCAGGGTGCAAGATGGGCTTCCGATGATTTGGGCGGAAGGGAATCGCATTCGTCAGGTCTTCCAAAATTTGATTGACAATGCCATTAAATACATCGGTGATCAACCGCAGCCGCGCCTGACGGTGGGTTGGAGTGATCACCCCGGGGCCTGGATGTTCTGGGTCGGCGACAATGGCATCGGCATTCCCGAAGATCAGACGAAAAAAATCTTCGGGGTATTCCGCCGCGTGCGCAGTCGTGAAACCGGGAGTGTGGAAGGCAAGGGTGTGGGACTGGCCTCGGTCAAGACCATCGTCGAAATGTATGGCGGCGAAATCTGGGTGGAGACGGAATTAGGCCAGGGCAGCACGTTTTATTTCACTTTGAGCCGCGCGCAGGTGAATCCTGAAAATCACCGCGAGATGGCGGCCGAAGAAGACTTAGAAGATTCAACCACGGCAACCGTATAATGCGCCTTCTATTAATTGAAGACGATCCCGACCAGGCTCTATTGACACGCGAGGCGCTGCTCGAAGGGCTGGGGGAAACAGAATTTGTTGAGGCGGATACCGGGGCCTCGGCTCTCGAGCTGGATTTGGCTTCCTTCGATGCCATTCTCTTGGATAACAATCTGCCCGACATGACCGGCTTGGAAATCCTGGCACGCATTGCCGACCGACCGCATGCACCAGTTATTATGGTTACCGGCGATGAAGTACTGGAAACCGCGGTGGAAGCTTTAAAGAAGGGTGCGGAGGATTTCGTTATCAAGTCTTTGGAATTGCAGCATTTGCTGCCCCACATCGTGGATAGGACTGTCACCAGTTCTGTACAGCGCCAAAAAATTGCCGAGGTAGAAAGCCGGGAACGCGAGCGCAAGATCCAGATCGAAACCTTAAAACGCATCATGATGACGCTGGCGCACCACTTGAACAACGCCATCATGCCCATCACATTTTCGGCAGAACTGTGTAAGCGCAGCGAATTGAGCCGCGACTCCACACTCCGATTGGTGCAAACCTGTTTAAAAGAAACGCAAAGGATCAACGCCATTATCGAACGCTTCGAGCAGTACGTGGAAAGCGAAGAATTCAAGTACACGGATTACCTGGATTTGAAGAACGCGATGTTCGACGTGGAAACCCTTTCCGTCGAAGATTAAGACCATTTACATTTTTAAGAAATTGGGAGGAAAGGTTTATGAGGGAATTCAATGATATGATATCCATCCTGCTGGTGGATGATGACGAGGATTGCCGGCTCTTAGTTCGTGATGCGATCGAAAGCGCCAACGTAAAAAACGATGTATTCGAAGTTGCAAATGGTGAGCAGGCACTGCAATTTATCCATCGCTTACCCCCTTATGATGAGGCCCCGCGCCCCGGTCTGGTGTATCTGGATATTGACATGCCCAACCTGAACGGTCTGGAAGTATTAAAAGAGCTGAAACGGGACGCCGAAACCAAAGACATTCCCGTGGTGATGATGACGGCTCTGGATGATGATAAGGAGAAAATAGAGGCAGCGCGTTACGGCGCCAATTCTTATTGCGTAAAACCCACCGATCCTTATCAATTTATCGAGACGGTGATCAAAGCCACGGATTACTGGTTAAGCATTCACAAATCACCCGTGATGGTCGAAGCGGAATAAGAGAGAGCAACCACCAATAGCGTCAGGTTCTGCCAGCGAAGTATTTGCGCTGGTGTGGCTTGACGCTTTTTGTATTAATCTAAAATACGCTTGACTTTGCCGGTGGGAATGTATTAATTTATGATGGGAGACGCACAAAGGTCGTCTCTTCAGAAGTTTGGGAGGTTATGATGAAGAAGCTGCTGCTGACTTTGATCTTGATTGTGGCGCTGGCATTGCCGGTGTTCGCTCAGTTATATCAGGTGGGCGATACGGTCGCCGATTTCACGCTGCGTAACGCGGATAACGT
Source organism: Calditrichota bacterium (assembly GCA_020051775.1). Classification (GTDB taxonomy): domain Bacteria; phylum Electryoneota; class B3-LCP; order B3-LCP; family B3-LCP; genus JAGVQJ01. The sequence continues at coordinate 7,111 of JAGVQJ010000062.1, forward strand.
ACCGGTTTCGCTCTACGGATTTACCAATAAAATCATCATGGAGCTGTTTTGGACGCCCGGCTGAGCTGACTGCTCAGTCGAGAATCGGCTGGTTGATAGTTTGATCTATGCTCCTTATCAACGTTATGGTGTTGAGGTGCTCTCCATCGGCGGCAACGCTAACGTTTCACAGGCTCAAATCTGGAAGACGTCCTTGGACTTGAGTTTTGAGGTTCTGGCCGATCCCAATTATGAGGTTTTCTTCGATTACACCTTCGGCGCTCCCTGGGACGCCATCGTGGGCGCGAATCACGTTCTGGCGATGAACGAGAACAGCTACCAGTTTTGGGATAGCACTTTGAACATGACCGCTATAATGGGGGTCTTGAACTCGCTGTTCGCGCCACAACCTGAGGCCACTCCCAATCCGCTGGTGTTCGGAGAAGTCGAGGTGGGATCGTTCGAGGATCAAGCGCTGGTCTTGAAAAACGTCGGCACGGGGGTATTGGTCTTGCAGAACATTAATTCCAGCAATCCCGCTTTTAGCGCTAACCCCACGCAGGATTCCATTTTCGCGGTGGGTGATTCTGCCGTTATTATGGTGCGTTTCCAACCGTTGGAGGTGGGGCAGATCAATGCCACCCTGACCTTTGTGACTCCCAATGGTAATCTGGTCGTGCCGGTGCAGGGCAACGCCGTGTCAGCGGTGGAACCGGGATCTGTATTGCCTCAGGCATTCAGCGTCGGAGTTTATCCCAATCCCTTCAATCCTGAGTTGCACATTAACCTTAATCTACCCCGCCAGCAAGACGTTTCGGTAGACGTTTACACGATCACCGGCACGCCTTTGACGGCACTCTACCGAGGCCGCTTGGAGGTCGGACAGCATCGCATGACCTGGGCGGCTCAAGAATCGCCATCGGGAATTTACTTGTTGAGAATCGTGGGGAAGGATTGGCAGGAAATTAAAAGGGTGGCGTTGGTTAGATAGCCTCAAGATGCTTGCTGAAAGAGGGGGTGCGAAAATCGCACCCCCTCTTCATTTTTCCAGATTTGCCAAGGCTCGGCCCCGGCTGGGGGAACGCCATTGGCCTTTCAGGAGAACGATGTCCACGCGACGGTTGTGGGAACGTCCATCTTCAAGGTCATTGGAAGCGATAGGCCGCTGATCGGAGTAGGCCGCCGCTGAAAGCTGGCCTTGAGGAACGGCCATTTCTTGCGTCAAGAAGTAGACCACATTTGCGGATCGTGCGGCGGAAAGTTGCCAGTTGGAAGGATATTCGGTCGAGTGGATGGGCAGATTGTCGGTATGACCTTCGATTACTACAGGCCGTTCGCTTTTGACCAATACACCGGACAGTTTCGCCAGAATTAGACGCGCCTCAGGTTTTAATGCCGCTCGACCCAGGTCGAACATCAGGGTTTCCATCAATCGTACCGTAACACCGCGTTCATCCACTTCCACGCTGACGGCTTCAGCCATTTCCGGCAAACCTTCCAGAGCTTCCTCCACTTTCAGGGTCAGGTAACATTCCGAGGTGTCCGGGTAGGCGCCTCCTTCGGCGTCCTCGTATGGTCCTGAACCCATGCCCGGAGCCGGTAAGCCCTGTTCACCCGCGAACACCGTCTTGAAAGCCTGTCCCATGGTTTTAAACTTCTCCAGATCCACTTGCGACATGGAATAGAGAATCACGAATAAACCCAGCAGCAAGGTGATCAAATCCGCGTAGGTGAGCAGCCAGCGTTCGGAATTTTCGTGTTCGGCTTTTTTCTTCTTAGGCATTTGTCATGGCCCTATGCTGCTTCTGGAATGGCTGCCAATCGTTCCGTGGGCGGCAGCATGAGTTCCAGGTTGCGGCGGATTAAAGTGGGGCTGGTGCCGTTCTGGATGGCGATGATGCCGTTGGTAATGAGATCCAACAGCAAGGCTTCTTCGGCGCTGCGGAATTTCAACTTATCGGCCAGAGGCAACCAGACGATATTGGCCATGAACACCCCCCAGAGGGTAGCGATGAAGGCCAGAGCAATCTTCTCCACCAGTTCTGTGGGGTTTTCCCCCGCGGCGGCCAGAGTGCTGATCAAGCCCAGCACCGTGCCGATGATGCCCATGGTAGGTGAATAGCCGCCCATCTTGTTCAAGATAGCGGCATTGACTTCATGACGTTCCAGAATGCTGTCTTTCTCCTCTTCCATCAGAGTGCGCACGGAGTCGGCGTCTATGCCGTCAATCATGTGCATCATGCCGTTGTAGAGGAAGCGCTGATCTTTGACGTTTTCCAGTTCGCGCTCCAGGGCCAGCACGCCGTCGCGCCGTGCCACGGTGGCGAACTGCACCAGGGTGTCAATCATCTTCTTATAATCGTAATTTTGCGGGAAGACGGCGTTTTTTATCACGTTGGGCAGTTGCATGACGGCTTTCAACGAGAAGCCAATCATGGCGGTAGCTACAGTACCACCCAGCACGATTATCAGTGCGGTGGGTTGGAGTAATGCCAGGATCGTGCCGCCTTCCATCATGAATGAGCCGAAGATGGCGACCAGCCCCAATCCCAACCCGATTACGGTTGCCAGGTCCATTGTTTCTCGTTAGGGAATATACACACGTGCACGTACCAACGTAAAATAACCTGCCGCCGATTGGTTAATCGTGGGTACGCGGAGACGCGGTAATGGTTCTATCATTTCTATTATCGGCTGTAAAGGGAGCAATCTTAATGCGGAAAGCGAAGGAAATTGTGCTTGCCTGAAAGAAAAAAGCGTCAAATCATGCCCTGACACCGGACATTGATCTGACGCAATTTATATTGAACTTGGCTGAAACTGCCAATTTTACATATTTTTCTCGCTTTTAGTTTTCTGACGGTTTCATATACAGGATTTCATCCAAAGATCTCAGATCGAACGGTTTCGCCAGCACCGGGTAGGGACTGACGCGATTGATGCGACCGTCCGCCACCAGGTAGGAGGATTCAGCCATGAAAACGACCGGTAGATCGGGATAGGTTAATTTGGCCCATTCCGCCACTTCCACCCCGTTCTGCGGTCCTAAACCCAGACCCAACATCAGTAAATCGAATTTGCTGTTATACAGAATATTTAATACTTCTTCGGTATTTCCTGCAGCATAAACCTCGTCGCCTTCACTGCGTAAAGCAACGGTCAGTGAAGCTAAAAAATCTGCATCCTCATCAGCCACAAGCACACGTGATACCGGTTTCCCGGCATTTCCATTTATTTCTTTTTTCATCCTTTTCCCCCTTATTTAATACCAGAATCATTTCTACCCACACATATCATCTCCTGATGCCTGAACCGTAAAAGACAATCATGTGCAAAGTTGCTTAATATCCCTGTCGAAATTCACCTGGAACGATTAAGATACTTCTTCAATAATTACAGTCATGCCGGCTCGCCTACCTCTTCGTTGCATTCGGCGACCTCAAAACTATACGCAGAACTGTCGGAATTTGTGGGTTCGGAAGCATAGAGATTCAATTTTCGCCACAGTGTTGCCTTGGTGATCCCCAGGACCTGCCCGGTCTTTTTACGGCTGCCACCGCACTCTTCCAGGGTGGAGAGAATGTACAATTTCTCGATCTCGCGCAGCGAGAGTCGGCGTTTTACTCCGGCTTCGATGGCGCTGCTGCCGGGCGCATGCAAGTGATCCGGCAGATCGCTGATGGTGATCAGTCCGTCCTGATCCACGACCACGGCGCGTTCCATTAAGTTGCGCAATTCACGAACGTTGCCGGGCCAGGCGTGTTCCATCAGCGACCGCAGGCATTCCTCTGAAATGCGCGGCGGTTTCTTGCCTAATCGGCTGGAGAATTCTTCCAGGAAGGATCTCGTCATCAGCGGGATGTCCTCTTTGACCTCGCGCAGAGGCGGCACGGAGATGGGAATGACGTTCAAACGGTAATAAAGATCAGATCGGAACTGCCCGCCTTGCACATGCAGGCCCAAATCGCGGTTGGTGGCGGCCAGGATGCGCACATCCAGGTGCTCAGTGTGCGTGTCGCCTACGCGGCGACATTCGCCGTTTTCCAGAAAACGCAACAGTTTCACCTGGGCGGCGGGTGATAATTCACCGACTTCGTCCAGAAACAGGGTGCCGCCGTCGGCTTCGGCCAGCAGTCCTTTTTTGTCTCGGTGCGCTCCGGTGAAAGCGCCTTTCACGTGCCCAAACAGCTCACTCTCCTGCAAAGTCTCCGGCAGCGCTCCGCAATTGACGATGACCAGGGGGTGGTCGCGGCGTCCCGACTTGCGATGGATCATCTCGGCAATTAGCTCTTTGCCCGTGCCGGATTCGCCGAAGATGAGCACGGAGGAATCCGATCCGGCGATGCGATCCACCAATTGCAAGACTCGGGATATGGCTAAAGAATTGCCGAGGAAGCGAGGCCGGGACTGGCTTTCGCGCAGCCGGTTCTCCAATTCGCTGACCTTACGGCGCATGCGGCTGAATTCCAAAGCGCGTTCCAATACTATTTTAAACTGATCCAATTGCACCGGTTTGAGAATATAATCGAAAGCGCCGTTCTTTACGGCCTCGACCGCTGTTTCGATGGTTCCGTACGCGGTGGCAACGAGGATTACGGTTTCGGGGAAATGTTCCCGCACGTTTTTAGTGAGCCAGATGCCGTCCTTTTCGCCCATCTTCAGGTCGGTGATGACCAAGTCCACTTGATGTTGACGCAAGAAGCCCAACGCCTGTTCGGGATCATACACACCTTCGACCCGGTAGCCTTCTCGACGCAGCAAAATCACCAGAGAATCCGTCTGGCTGACGTCATCATCAACGACCAGGATCTCGATCATTTCCCCATTCCTTGCTTGGCTATTAAAGGATTGTCTTGCGTCAAAGGCAGCCAGATATTGAACCGGCAGCCGCGGGCGCTGTCTTCGGATTGCAATGTGATCTGCCCGGAATGCGAACTCACGGCGCTGTGCACCAGCGCCAGACCCAAACCGCTGCCACGGGCTTTGCGCGTGAAAAACGGCTCGAAAATCACCTCGCGATCCTGGGCGGGAATACCCGGGCCGTCATCGGCGATCAAGATCATGACGCCGCAGGAACCATCTTCTGCGGCTTCCAACCGTGCGCTCAAGCGGATGGCTCCATTGCCTTTAAGCGCCTCCAGCGAATTGCGGATCAGGTTCCAAAGAACCTGCTGAATGCGGTCACGATCCAACTGCACCGGGGGCAGGTCTTCCGGAACGTCGAGTTCAAATTTTACTTTGGGACTGCATAAACTATCACGCCGAGCCAGAATCAATACTTCTTCGATTAATTTGGAAAGAGCCACCGGCGTGAAATAATACGGCGCCGGATGCGCGAAGGTCAGAAATTCATTGATGGTTTCTCGCAGGCGGTTGGCTTCTTTCACGATGATTTCCATGAGCTTGCGATCTTCGCCTTCCAGGGGCAGATCACGGGACAGCACCGCAGCCGAGTTGGAGATGGCGCCCAACGGATTACGGATTTCGTGAGCCACTCCGGCTACCATTTTGCCGATAGCCGCCAGGGTTTCAGTGCGTTTCAGTTCCTGCGCGCGTTCACGAACTTTGACTTCCAGTTCGTCGCGTTCCCCGCGCAGTTCGTCCTGCAGCGACTTGATGCGCAACAACACCCGAATGCGGGCGATGAGCTCCTTGGAACCCACCGGCTTTTCCAGGAAATCATCGCCACCCTCTTCCAGGCAATGCACCCGGAAATGTTCGTCGGTGCCCACTGCGGTCAGAAACAATACCGGGATATGGCGGATTTCGGGGACGGATTTCAACTGCCGGCAGACCTGCGGTCCGTTCATTCCCGGCATATAAACATCCAGAATGATTACATCAGGCTGGTGCTTCTCGGCCTCGGAAACTGCTGCCAGAGGATCCTCTATGCAGATGACCTGGTAGCCTCCCATGTTATGCAGAATGGTTCCTATCGCCGCCAAAAAATCCGGATTATCATCCACCACCAGGATTTTTGGGGGTCCTTGCAAAGGCGTCATGTTGCCCCTGTTTTTTGATCCCCCCCCTTGATAAGGGGAGATAGACGGAAATGGAATGATCACCGACAATTTATACAATGGAGGATGGTTAGTCAAGGTATAGACCCGCATTTTAAGGCGGGTATGGTTTTATACAGCACGTTACGGCAATAACCTCCACCCGCACTCATTCCCGTAGGAATGGGCTACATCTATTGAAAGCCCTTTGAATACGACTCCAGCGGAAACCTGTTCAACCTCAGCCATAAAAATAGCTTGCTTTTGTGCCTTCATTTCCGTATATTTCGAGTTTAAGCAGGTTGGTTTCATTTCTACGTTCAAATGGGGCGTGGGAATTACAAATGAGAACCACTACTGTCCGGTTCCTAGTCGAATAAACACAATTGGTTAGGATCAGTGCAGGTATCAAGTTGAAACAATTCTTTTGTAAGTAATTGATTTAGCGGCA
>JAGVQJ010000172.1 GCA_020051775.1 Calditrichota bacterium
CACGAGGCCTAAAAACTTTATGCGACTTACACACCTCGGCATTCTTTGAGTACCACAGAATGTAATTGAAAGCGTTCTTGATAGTTTTACTGCGCGGAGCACCCTTCTTCCAGACGATTGTCGAAATGGAGTTTACGGCTCCGAATACTTCATCCATTAATGCTCTTACCAAATGGACATTTTCATCACTAATCTGCACGAATAATGATCCAGAATCGGTAAGTAAATCGCGTGCAACCGTCAGCCGGTCACGGAGGTAAGTGAGATATGAATGAACTCCGTCTCTCCAAGTGTCTCGAAATGCTTTGACCTGTTCTGGCTCTCGTGTGATGTGCTCAGGACTGCCGTCCGTAACCTTATTGCTCGTAGTACTCCACTGAAAGTTGCTGTTGAATTTGATGCCGTAGGGCGGGTCGAGGTAGATGCACTGCACCTTGCCGCGCAACCCCTCGCGCTCGGCCAGGCTGGCCATGACCTGAAGGGAGTCGCCCAGGATCATGCGGTTGGACCAATTCTGGTCGTGCTGGTAGAACTCGGTCTTGTCCACGCCTTCAGATATGCCGTTGAAGTCGGCGAAGAGGTCCGGCGTAGTCTCTCCAGCTTCGTGCCGGCTTTCCTTCGTATGCCGCAGCAGGTCGTCAATCAGCACCTTGGGGTGGACTTTTTCCTGGATATAGAGCGGCGGAGCATGGACGACGAGGTCGCTCCAGTCCTGAGTATCCTTGCCGCGCCAGACGAGCTGCGGGTCGAGATCGCGGTTGCGGCGCTCATAGGCCACGCGCACGGGATCTTGCTCGTTCTTCTGCAGGACGGATTGGTATTCAGCGGTGGGGATGTTCTTGCGAGTGGCTTCGTCGTGCTTCAAGGTTTCGACGGTCTTGGAGGTGTGATTTTTAGCCATGTTTATATTTCGCTAATCTTATAAGTCGTTAGTAAGACAACTGACAAGTGTCCCCATTGTCCCTATTATGTCCCTGTTGTACTGGTTTATGTTGAGGCGTTTGTGGCCCAATTGGCCCATATATGGCCCAATTCATGTCGGGTTTGTCGGGTTTATGTCGGGTTTGCCAGATATTATTCCTGTGTCGTGTTTGTCGGGTTTATGTCGGGTTTATTCCTCAGGCGATAACGTGTATTGCGACCGGTAGTTCCAATCTTATCGACCAAACCAAGAGTCATCATATCCCGCAAATCCCGTAGGGCGGTCTGACTTATGGAACCGGTCAATTCCTGATATTCCCGGTTTGTGATTTCTCTGTTAATCTTTAGGTATAAAATAGCTTGTAGCTGCCGCTCATTCAGGTTATATCCGGCCAGCACCTCCGACGTCAACCAATCTCGCCAGAGGGTAATGACGAATGAGCCGGTACGTTGCTCGAATTGCGGCTCCGGCAGGCCAGCGGACCGGCAAAGCTCGATCATGCGTTGCGTACCAGACCCGGCCTTTTCAATGTAACGCGTGAGATAGAGAGCCTCAGCCATCAAGGGATTGTGGGGTACGGAAGGGTGATCGTGACGCAGGTCGTCGAGCGTCAGCGTTCCGGGGAGTCTGCCGGGGTTCCAGACTTCGAGACGATCGCTGAAGAGACGAACCTCAACCGAGGCGTTGCTGTGATAATCGCGATGGGCGATGGCATTGACAATCGCTTCGCCCACGGCATCGGGAGGCAATTCGTAGGTTGCTGGTGCGGTGATGCTGACGGCGCGGGTGCCGATGGAACGGTTGATTTTGGCCAGTACGAAATCTCGGGCCTGATCTGCCTGTTCGAAAAGATCGCCCCCGTACACCTGCATGGAGGCAAAGGGGCGGCGGTATTCCGTACCGTGACAGTGCATGCACTTGGTTTCGGCGGTACGGTGGAAACGCTGGGGATTCGTGGCAAACAGCAGCATGGCGGCATTGGTCGGCCTGCCGTGTTCCAACAAATTCAGATGGGTGAGCAGTGCCTGTGTGGTGGTGTTGGCCTTCAAAGGAAAACCGCGTTCCCGGCGGGCAGTTTCCAAAAACCAGTCAATGCGTTTACGCGAGAGGTGTTGCAGGGTGGCGCCGTCGCAAGCGGACGTATCAAACGGTGGGACCTGCAACGCCCCCATACCGTCGAGATAGTCCACGAGGCTGGCGTAGACCTCGGAGCACAGGGCGCTGAAGTCTTCGATTCGGCGGCGGATCAGTTCCGTGCCAGCCCGTTTGACCAGCTTCTGCATTTTAGGCGCACGCCTTTTTTCCTCAGACCCCCATACATAAACGAGCCTGGTTTTCCCCTGCTCGGCGGCGTGATTGTATTCATGTTCCGTCGGGGAGACGCCGTCGGGGTCCTCTGAGCCGTATTCATAGCCGAAAATTCCCAGATAAATGTCACAGCGCTCCACTTGTTCGAGATAAACCTGGTCAGCTCGGCTATCTTTTGCCGGAAGCTCCTCGAAAAGAAAAACTTCAGAAACAAAACGGTGCAGGAAGGCATCACCGAGGAGAAAGGCCTTCAAATCCAGGCGAGTTTGTTTGAATTCCTTCTGGACGCTGCTGATGAATATCTTAAGACGTACCGGCTTCACACTGCACTCTCCACGAGGCTCTCGATCATCTTGTTGAACTCGCCTTCGACTCTGGCCGCAAAGTCGGTCTCGATCTGATAGACATCGGTGAACTCGGCAAATGCCCAGCGGCCATGTTGAGCGGCGTGATTCACGCCGGGCACCCAATAGGTCTCCATCGTGGATTTCTTCTCCTTGGCGTCCTCGCGCCGGTAGCCTTTGATCTCGACGATCAAGTGCAACAGGTCGGCATCGCCGTGCCCGTCATCCACCAGTACGATGAAGTCGGGTCGGTACATGCGCATTTCTGAGCCGTAGCGGTAGGGCACCTCCAGGCCGAGATTGTGATTTTTCACGTAGGCCCGGACGCGCGGATGGGACTCGGCTACGCGGCAGAACTCGCTTTCCCAATCGCTGTCCAGAATGACCCAGTTGAGGTGACAGCGGCGGGAGTCGGTCTCCCATCTGTCGGTTTTGGAGGTGTTAAAGCGAACGTAAGCTGTGGAACCGGTCGGATTGTAGGGATCGAGTAACGCCTTGATGGGACGCTCACCGAGAAACTTCCGTGTGATCGCTGCGGTGATCTTGTTGCAGGCCATATCAGCGAGCTCCTGATACATGAGCAACGCAGGATAGGTATCACCTTTGCAGACGAGGCAGGTGTCAAGCCATTGCTTAGTGATGCGCTTGAGCTGACCGAAAAGGTGCAGCTTCGGCTCCTCGCCGGGATCGCGCCATTTCGTGTAGAGTAGCCGCTGGGTGACATTAAAGACGAGCGTAGAGGGCCGCATGTCGCCCAGATGCTCGAGACTCATGTCCTCCGATTTGCCGATGATTCCAGAGTTGCGAGTGATGGAAGGCCCGACAAGTTCGGGGCTAAGTTCCAGGATGGATTCATCATTGAAGTCGGCGGTCAGCCGTTCCTCCGGTAATTCCACGCGATAGCCTTCAACGCGGGGAAATCGGATTTCGAGAGCGTCGCGTTCGGGGCGGATCGCTTTGACCTGAATCGTTTCGCGCGGTGGCTGCGGCGGCGCGATGACCGGCTTAGCGGTGAAATCAAAGGGAATGCCGAAGACATCGGCGTACTCAACATTGAATAGCCCTTCTTCATTAAGATCGTAAGACTGGCGACGCAATGCGCGACCAATCACTTGCTCGCACAAGAGTTGTGTGCCAAAGGCCCGAATGCCGAGGACATGAGTAACTGTATTGGCATCCCAACCTTCTGTGAGCATGGACACGGAAACAACGCAACGGATGGCGCCGCCAAGTTGGCCGGGCTTTCCGACAGTATTCATAACCTCTCGAAGCAATTCCTGGTCCGTGAGGTTCTCGCCAGCACGGGCATCGCCAGTGCGCTCTACGATCTCACGCCGAAAGCGTTCAATCTCGTCAGCAGCCATACCCCGGAAATTGTCGTCGAGTGCATCTCCCGCTTCGAGTTGCTCGCTGTCTATGAGGATCGTGTTCGGTCGCGGCAGCGGGTTACCGGTGGTTTCATCGAAGTTACGGAAGAGCCCAAGGCGGCCATTTTCCAAAATCGGATAGCCGGATTCGTTCTTTCGGTAAAATCCGGAAATATAGTCGTAAACCAGTTTGGAGATCGAAGTGTTCTGACACACGATGATGAAACACGGTGGCACCTTGATTCTGTCGTTCTCCCAGAGGCGAAAGGTTTTCTCATAATGACCATAGAGCGCCTGCAAAGCAGTCTGGAGCCGTGTAGGGAGCTTAAGTGGGTCGAGGTCTACGTTTTTGTCGCGGCCTTTCTTGGGCATATCCTTGCGGATATTCTCCCAAAGGTCGCGGAACATCGGCATCTCATTGCCAGGGATGTTTTCCGCTACCGGAACGCGAGGCAGTTTGACGATGCCGCACTCGATGGCGTCCATGAGCGAGAAATCGCTCATCGTCCAGGGAAATAGGGTGCCCTCTCCGTAACCTGATCCGCTCAAGAAAAAGGGTGTAGCAGATAGATCAATTACCCGTAATACTCCGAGGTTGCGGTTTACAGTCTCGAGGCCGGAAATCCAAAGACGGGCGGCCTTGCTGTTCTTCTCCGCTTCCTTTTTATCGTCGCCTTTTAGCTCTTCTACTTTCTCAGCCTCCGGTTTCTCGCGGTAGCAATGGTGGGCTTCATCGTTGAGCACAAGAATATTCTTTAGGCCCATAAGATCAGGCATGACCCGCTGGATCATCTGCCCTTCAGTTTCAAGCGTGTTCAACTCTTCACCCCGACCCTGGAGGAGCGAACGCCCACCTTTAGAGAGATCAATCCGTTCGCGCAGCTTGAAAGCGTGGTAATTGGTGATGACGATTTTGGCTTTTTTGAGGTCATCCAGGAGATCGCCGGGCATCAATTCGCGGCTGGCATAATAGCTATCCGGGTCATGGGGTTGGAGCACGCGCAGACGGTCTTTGATGGTCAAGCCGGGCGAAACGACCAGAAATCCTCGGGTGAATTTTTTGCTATTGGGTCGCCGAACGGCGTTAATGGTCTGCCAGGCAATCAGCATGGCCATTACGGTCGTCTTACCCGCACCTGTCGCAAGTTTCAATGCCAGGCGCATAAGTTCTGGGTTGGCGTTGTTGTTGGCATTGGCGAGATGATCAAGAAAACGCTCACCCGTTCTACCTATCTGCGGCGCGACTTCAATCAGCCAGATGGCAGTTTCAACCGCTTCGACCTGACAAAAGAAGGGACGGATACTGCTGAATTTGTGACAGCGCCAGTGCTCTAAAAGACGTGCCGTTTCCGGCGTAACGCGCCAGTCGTTGGAGTTCGGTATGTGTCGCCATTTATCCACTTCTTGGCGAACTGCGTTGATGACAAGCGAGAGCTCGTACTGCTGCTTCTCGGTGGAGAGCCCCTTGCCTTCGTCAAAAACTATCTGCGCCTGCTTTGCCGAGGTTTTGCGTTTCTGTGGCTTTGGAATTGGTGAGATGAACTCTGCACGACGGCGGCTTTCGATGATCTGCTGTGTCGGTTGGCCTTGGGCATCGAGCTCCCAATGCCGTGAAGGGCATTTGTAGGGAGAGTAAAGAATGGGGTGTTCGAAAAAGGGATTAGACATGTTCAGTTCCTGTTCTGATAGCTGCCGGAATGTTCAAAGACCTCAAGCTGGTGCACCTTTTCAGTAATTCGCTTTGGAATGGCGGATTTCACCGGTGTTGAATGATTCAGGGTAATCGGTGAGCGTTTGCTGTAAATCGGAATGCGATTCTAAGATAACACAGAATAGTGACTGAAGCAAGGCGAAATTTGTTCGATTTACTTTTAAAATATCACGGTGTATCCTTAGTAAGTAGGCAAAAGTCGAAGCGCGAAGTAATTTTCAAAGTTATGAAAGACCTGAACGCGGGACGGCGCCGCGTGCCTGAGCCGATCATCCTGAAGATCTACGATATTCTGGTAGGGGCTGGGTCCCGATGCTGTAACATCCAAAATCTTGACGATTGGGGGGGTGCGCGCAACCGGGGGGGTGAGAGATTTTTTTACACCTAACAATCAGCTTCGATCAATGCTACCTGGTTTGTAGAGTTTCTGGATGCTTCTACACGTGCGCGCAAGGGGAAAATGGGCGAGGTAAATCCTGCCCGTTATTTTGTGAGCGATAATACCTGCTTGGGATCTCAAGCAGAGAACAAAAGGGGGCGAATTTCTTCCATTATGTGAAGACCTACACGCGCGGGAGACGAGTTTCTGCAGTTTCTGCATGCCATAACACGTACACGCGAGACGAATTACCCGAATTTCCCGTAACCGGCAACACGCGCGAAGGTGGCGCCGGGGGAATTACCTGCATTTTCTACCGTCCTATCGTACGCGCGAGAGAATTTCCTTAATTTTGTTAAAGCCTAACGCGCGCGCGGGCTGGAAGAGTTAATTTCTGTCATTTCTGGCATCCGTATCGCGTGCGCGAACTGGGGTAAAGTGGATTATGGGCAATTGCCGGTTTTTTAAAGCCGTCGTAATGCGAGGGAGCATTGAATTTCCGCAGTTTCCGCACTCCGTTACGTGCGCGGAAAGGAATCATCTTCATGAATTTCCCGAATTTTCCGATGACCTAACGTGCGCGCGGGAGAAATAGATTAAGAAAAACATTGGCAAGAGTAAAATGATTGATGGGGGGATTGCCATAGTGAGAGATCCGGGGTGCTGCAATTATGGTCATCGGCTTTTTCACAGAAGAAAGTTGACTTCTTGAGACCCTTACCCTATATTACCGACATGGAAAGAAAGATCGGAAGGTTTATCCATGAGACGCGCAAGACTACCGGCCTGTTGCACACGGCCGTAGCGGACCTTCCGACCAGTGTCAAGAGGTTGCTGGTAGCGGTCTCAGGTCCGGCTGATGCGGTCCTGGAGGGGCGGGTGAGCAAGGCGGACACGGCGCGGGGCCTGAAGGCGCTTGCAGCCGGCAAGTAGAGTAAATCCTGGGAGCAAAGCTTCAGGGGTGAAATATGCCTGCGGACTTAAGAATGTTTCCACGAGGAGAAGAATGCCAACTTTAGGACGCGAAGTAAAACCTTTAGAATGGGCTCAAAAAGAATTGGAAACAATGCTCAAAATCTTACGACGTGATCCAAATTATGATCCCAGTGCAGGACATTCATATTCACAAATGTTGACTTTGAATATATCTGGCATCGAACAATTGACCGGTAAAAAAGATATGTTTTTAGGGATATATGAAATTACCCCGCATGAAAACCTAAGAATAAAGGATGATCTAAAGTTTATTTATCGTATTGATAAATATAAAGATGACTTAGGATGGACTGTTAAGACAGATGATGAAATTATTAAATTTTGCAAAGAAGACCCTTACGCGATCCTTTATCCTCCGATCGCAAGTCGTATTGTCGCTCTTCGCCTTATGAATACCCAAAACGCATGTAATATAGCCCAATCTATGCTTACTCCCTACTTTCGTATACCCCAAGATTCCGGCCAAAGGACTATTAAATTAAATACACTGGCAAAAACCCTCCGTGTTTTAATCGAAGGATATGAATATTTCCTACAGAGATTTGAGAGTGATAATACTAAAAGAAGCCTGAAAATTAAAGAAAAAGATGCACTTGCTCAACTGCAATTACGAGGACCGGAAATCTTTAGGCGTTGTAATTGGTCTTGGACTAAAAGGAAGATCATTAAAATACATAACTTGGCCGAAACTGCAAGATGGTATGTCCGCTATAATATCGCGGAAAATATTCTATTAAGCGGCAATATTCCCAAAATAGGGTTAATTCATCCATACATAGCAGACATCTTTTTCGATAGAGATGCACTCGGGCAGGAGATAACCTGGTTTAAGGCGATTCAACAAACTATATTTCCTGGTCGGAAGTATGAAGAAGGAAAATATTGTCTTGTTATTTATAATAAGGATTTCCAAACGCTCTATAAAATGGGTAATCCCGAAGAGATTAAAAATAAGATCAACCTGGCGATCATAAGCAATCCTGGACCTCATTTCGATCCTTTGTTCCTTTATAAGTACTACATTCAGATGGAAGCAAGTATTAATAGATGGGGGCCTAATTGTGAAAAATGGCAAAACAATGAAATTATCCCTGATCCGGAAGCAAGCAAGATGGAAATATTGAGACTATATGGACTTAGAAAGGGAATTGATAATGATAAATTCCGATTTCTTATAAAATAAACCCATATGATTACTTTAAATGTTGCATGAAGGTCCGATATATTCGGGCCTTCGTCATTTTAATGCGTTTTTAAATAAAAAAATCAATAACCTTGAAAGTGTTGAAATATTTATACAAATTAAAGGCGTCATTAACCGAAGGGCAAAAAATGGACGAAAAGCTTACAATAAAAGTCGAGCTTACGAAAAGGCGTCTCAGGCAGCGACAAATTGCTATCCACATGGGCGTTGCTGAATCGTATCTCAGCGATTGCCTGACGGGAATTAAGCCGTTGAGTGACGACTTCAAAAAGCGGATCTATCAGGCTATGGATGAACTCGCGGCGGGGGTGGACGGTGGACGGTAGCCAGATTCAGGCGGGCGGCGTTTACGCCAACCGCCCCGGCACGATCTGGCGGCGGGTGCTGCGGATTTATCCCGTTCGGCCTCGGCGCGGCGCGGCGGCGCTGTGGTGCGAATTCGAGATTTGCAAGAATGAGACGCGGCGGAACTGGAATGCGGTGGAGGCGCTACGGCTGCGGCGTTTTGCGCGGCTGGCACACCATGAAATCACAACGGGGGCGGCGGCGTGACGAATGGGAACGGGAAAGGTTTCGCGATTATTCCCAAGGGCTTATACCAGGACAATTCCGTCAATAAGGGACTTCATCTCTCGTTGTACTGCTGGCTTAAACAACTCGCCTATGAAGAAGGGGGGCCTGATAGTCGGTCATGCAGTCCCAAACAGGAGCAATTGGCCCAATTGCTGGACGTGAAAATTAAAACTATAACTCGCGGTCTGACCAAACTTGAAAAGACGGGTTACATCTGCAAGGATGGGGAAAAGGGGAAAGCCTGCCGATATAGTTTTCCAGATAGGACAACAGAGTCCCAAGTAGATAGGACAACAGAGTCCCAACCCCCGGAGATAGGACAACAGAGTCCCACCCCAAAGGACTCACAAGTCCCAACCCCTGGGACAGCAGAGTCCCAACCCGGAGGACACCCAAGTCCCACCCCAACAATATTAATAGACTCTAAAGTAGACTCTTTTAAAAAGGAGGAGGAGTCATCATCCATTTTTAACCAGATTCTCGAATATTGGAATTCAAATTGTGGGTTAATGCCAAAAGCTAATCGCCTATCTGATGGACGAAAGGCATTGATTCGAGCCCGAATAAAAGAGAAGGGGTGGCTGGAGACATTTAAGATAGCGGTTGTTAAGGGCGGCAAATGCCCTTTTATGCTTGGCCAGGGGCCGAAGGGCTGGAAGGCCACGATTGATTTTTATCTGAAAAATTCAACCAATGTGGATAAAATAGTTGAGGGAGCTTACGATGGAACCGATAAAAGACATACTCGACCGTCTGGATATACAGATCCAGGAACCGACACCGACCATACGATTGATTTGTGATTTCTGCGGCAGAGAAGAGATTTACGATCGAATTAGTGGTGATACTGTGCTGGATCGTCATTATCCCACCTGTCAGCGTTGCAGGGATAATTATCTGGATTTGAAAATTTCAACCTACATTGCTGATACCATAGGAATGCGCTATGCCAATGCGGATTGGCCGCTCTTTGATGGGAAATTCAAACGGCCAATAAACCAGGTCATGGAATTCATGCGTGAGCGCGTCCAATCAAATGCAAACTTATATATCTGGGGTGAACGGGGAGCCGGTAAAACTCTCTTCGCGGCTGTTTTAGTGCGCGATTATATGCGACACCTTGGAATTAAAGAGCGTTGGTTTCCACACTATATTAAGGGCCGTAAAATCGCCGAAATCTACAAGCGAGAGGAAGAGGATAAAAACGAAGTCTGGCAAGAGCTCATAAAATCACCCTTCTTTGTAATTGATGAGTTAGTGACCACCGGAGATTATTCGGCAGAAAGAATATTTTGGCTTGTGGATGAACGCTATATTAATCGCCGCATGACTATTGGAATCTCCAATCATGGTCGTGTTCAAATTGATGAGGGCAAAAGCGGCCTCGGTATAGATTTTGGTCCTAAGATTATCAGCAGGCTTATTCGGGATGAGGATGATTCCGTTTTATTTATTCAGAAATAGCCATATGGAGACGATCGCTCCTAAGTAGGTAATGTACTACTTTGGGGTGTTTGTCGCTTCAAGGCGTCTCTGGATGGGGTTGGACGTGAAAATCAGTCAATTCTGGGGGAGGTCATAGATGGGGAATTTAGGGAATCGGAGCAGGGGTAGGTTTACAGTGATGAAAGCTGTCCGGTATCATTGCTTGGATTGTATGACTGGTAACGAGGCCGAAGTAGGGCGCTGTGAGGCTTGCGATTGCAGTCTATGGGAATTTCGTTTTGGGAAAAATCCAACACCGGAGATGGCAGCGGAAGCAAGGCCCATTCGGGTTTTAGGCCGAGATAAGGAGCTTTGGGAACCAAAACCCAAAATGATCGGCAGGCTCAAGTCATCCTACAAAAAATGCGATTTAATGTAAATAGAAGGAATAACTTATGGAAAGCACATTCAGGTATTTGACTGAGAAAGAAGTCACCGAAATCACGCGCATCGGGCTGCAAACTCTCAGGAATCAGCGCTTTCGTGGCGTGGGTATTCCGTACAGCAAAATCGGTCGGAGCGTTCGCTACTGTTTATCGGATGTGATCGTGTACATGGAAAAGCAGAAGATCGCAACGTCAGATGTCCAATGACCCGGAACAGCGAATTCCCATCGAATCATTGCTTTTTCGGACGCACATCCCCCGCGATAATTTCGTCCACCAGGTTAGAAGCTCGCTTCAAGGATTCATCTCGCATGTGGGCATACCGTTGAGTCATCATGGGGCTCTTGTGAGTCATTAGTTTCTGCAGGGTATACATATCCACCTTGCCGCTCGAGGCTAACATGGAGGCGAAGCTATGCCGAAGTCCGTGAAGTGGACGGAAGTCACCCGGCAGACCGGCAGCTCGTTTGATTCTGTTCACCGCTTTGTTGATGTCCACCCGCTGGATGCCACCGCGACCGGGGAATACAAACTCGCTATCTTTGGGTTGGCTTTCCAATACTTCCCACGCAGCGGCGCTCAGAGGGATCTTCTGATCCTGACCGTTCTTGGGGTCTTTGATGTGGATGAAATTGCGGCTGAAATCAATGTCAGGCCAACGCAACTTGAATAATTCACCCTTACGCATACCAGTTAGCAGGGCGAATTTCATCAAGTTGGCAGCGGTGCGGTTGGGATCGTTCTCGAGGACTTCCCACAACCGGGTCAACTGCTCGGGATTAAGATCTTCCGTCTTTTGGTTATTGACTTGGGGAAGCTCGCCCAAATAGGGCGGTACGCTGCACAACTGGCGTTTCTGGGCAAAATGGATGATGCGGCGCAGCAGCTCCATCACGTTCCGTACTGTTGCCGGCGCCATGCCACGATGTTCCATACCGGTCCTGAACTGATCCAATTCCAAAGGAGTAACCTGTCCTGGCTCCCGACACCCAAAGGTCGGTTGCACATGGTTTTTGTAGCGATTCTCATCAATGAACAGGCCTTTTACATTGTATTTCTGTAATTTATACTCGTTCCAGAGCTTGTCGAAGGTCCAATGATGCGCCTCTTCTTGACGCTGTTTTTCCCTCGTCTGGCGTACTTCTTTACGGGATTCTCGCTTGCCTTCAATCCGATCGGCCCGAATTGCAGCTGCGCGCGCCGGCGTCATTGCATCGGAATACTGGCGCCCGACCTTCTCTTCAATTACCTTCCCATCTCTCGTAAAACGAATATAATAGACCTTCTCTGTCCCAGCTCGCCCAATTCGGTCTGCGACTCTAAAGCAGACCCCTGGATAATCAGTGTTGATTCGATTCGGCATAAAAACCTCTTGGTTGTTTTTCCCAGTGTATTTCCCAGTCACATACTAATATACGAAGATAAAATAGGTAAGTCAAGGGAAATCTCAACTATTTATATTACTGTAATTATTAATACTTAGTACATACAGGTAAGTCCAAGTATTTATAGGTAATTGGGCTCATAACCCAAAGGTCGCAGGTTCAAATCCTGCCCCCGCTACGCTATAAAAAATAAGGGCTTGGGATAATTCCTGAGCCCTTTCTGTTTATGGCCAAGGTGGAGTGATTTATTTCAGGATGGTGATTTTCTGGGTGGCTTTTTGGTCTGAGGTCTCTAAGCGAAGGAGGTACACCCCGGAGGCTTTTTCTCTTGCGTCCCAGGTGTAGGAGTACGTGCCCGGCAACTGGAAACCGTAGAACAGCGTGCCGGTGAGACGGCCGGTGATATCGTAGACTTTTAGACTTACTGGCCCGGCTACTGGCAACGAGTAACGAGCCACGAGCGACGAGTTACCTGGATTTGGCAGCAGCGTAATGACCGGATGCGTGGGCGCGGGCCGTTTTGGGTCCGGGTGGACAGGGGATTCGCCGGTGACGTTGCGGAAAAACATCATGCCGCCACGGATACTTGAAAATAAGAAATCTCCATCTCCATCAGCGTCAATATCAGCATAGGTAACGCCACTGGGATTTAATAGTTCAACCTCATTGCCAAACATTTGATTGGTTACAAATTGCATTACAGGAGTTTGGGAAGTGCCAATATTTTTATAATATGATATAATATTATAATTTGAATTCACCAGAAACAAATCAAGATCACCATCTTCATCAATATCTCCAAAGGAAATATATCTTAACCAAATAGTGTTAATACCCTGCCAATTCAACACAGGATTATTAGCGAATTGAGGTTGAGTGCTGGTGCCAATGTTTTCCCAAAAGTAAAGAACGCCGTCCATGTCTGATAGAAAAAGATCCAGGTCGCCATCTGCGTCAATATCAGCGAAGGCGGGGCAGATAATAACACTATAATTCCAAGACACCAGGTTGCTTGTGATGTAATTATATAGAGCATTCCGAGGCGTACCAACATTTTGATAATAATACAAACCCGGATATGGGGGATTAGGTATAACCCCCTCTCCGATGAAGAGATCCGGATCTTGGTCTGCATTAATGTCGGCGAAGTGGGGGATAGCGCTTTCAACAAAGATATTTTGATAATTATCGGTTATACGTACGAAATTTGAGGAGAAAGAGGTGCCCACGTTTTTATAAAATGAAAAAGAGGCAGGGTGAACGTAACGCATCGCCAGAAAGATATCGAGGTCGCCATCGCTGTCTATGTCAGTTCCAGCATTACCTATGTCACCACCCAAGTCCCAGGTTAATAATTCTTCTGAAAGCATGGTCCAGGAAGGGATTTGCGAGGTCCCGGTATTTTGGTAGAAAGCAATATCTCCATATACAGGGGCGTTAGTATATGAGACATTTCTGCCGATAGCCATATCTTGATCTCCATCACCGTCTAAATCCACAAAATCTGGGGCCGCGTCATCCACTACATCAATGCCATTATAATAATTGCTGACATAGGTGAAAATGAGATTGCCGCCCACCGAATCGTTCCGGTAAAACCAGATTCTGCCGCTATGGTTGCCTACAAACAGATCTCCATCCCCATCACCATCAATGTCCACAAAACATGGTGAAGCGCGTTGCCCAACGTCTATGTCTTGAAATTGAGATGCCACTAGTTGAAAATCAAACTCTTGTAGTGTGCCGACATTTTGATAAAAATGGAGATAACCTCCATAATCACCAATAAATAGATCGAAATCGCCATCTGTGTCAATATCTGTAAAGTTCACAGAACCTTGACCAGGAACATTTATTTGTTCCAAAGAATCCGTTATTTTAATAAATTGTGCATTCTGCGCAGAGCCGATATTTTTCCAATAATGGACTAAGCCATGAAAGCTACTCGAGAATAGATCAAAATCTCCATCGGCGTCAATGTCTACGAAGCAAGGATCAAGTCTGCCCGCATACATGCTGTCAATTATGATGCCGCCATAAAAGCGAGTCCTATATTTAAAGTTTGTTGAATCTGCCGTTCCAATGTTCTCAAAGTAAGTCAACCGGTAACCCATATTCCCTATAAAGCAATCATAATCCCCATCGGCGTCAATATCGCAAAACTCAGGGGCAGTTTCCATGTCTCCCCCCGTCCAAGGGGCAAACGGTTTCCAGCCATTGATTTCCACCGGGATGGTGTCGAATTCCTGGCGAAACTGGAATTCCTGGGCCCAGCAGAGGGCAGGAAATATGACGATTATCATCAGCCATTTCATGGTAGTCTCCTCAGAATCCCCCCTGCCCCCCTTTGGAAGGGGGGG
>JAGVQJ010000027.1 GCA_020051775.1 Calditrichota bacterium
AAGTAACCGCGAAGCGGTGAGCTTCATCCCGCACCTGCGCCAGCAATTTCAGAGCGGAAGAATTGCGGGGTATGTTCTGCGGGTCGCTCGTACCCGGTAGGAAAACCTCCTCCAGGCGCTTGGCCAATCCCGCTACCGGGAGATCCAATTCCAAGTCTCGCAGCACTTCCACCGCCCGGTTCAATTGCCCCTTGCCGCCATCCACCATGATCAGGTCGGGTCGTGGCAGTTTTTCGCGCAAGACTCGGTTATAATGCCGTCGGATAGCTTCCGCCATCATGGCGAAATCGTCAGCGCCTTCCACCGTCTTGATCTTGAAGCGGCGGTACTGGCTTTTTAGCGGCTTGGCATCCTGAAAGCAGACCAGCGACGCCACCGCCTCCTTCCCCTGAATATTGGAAACGTCGAAACATTCGATGCGGCGAGGAATCTTCGGTAGTCCCAAATCGCGTTGCAGACTCTTCAGCGAATGAGCGATGAAGTCCTTTTTGCTCTTTTGCAATTTTAGTTCGCCCAACAACAGCTCGGCGTTGCGCGCCGCCAGGCGTACCAGCCGCGCCTTTTCGCCGATTTTGGGGACGTCCAGATGCACTTTGCGGCCTCGCTGCTGGCTGAGCCATTCTTCCAGCAGGACTGAGTCTTCCAGCTCACAGGGGAGAAATATCTCTTCCGGGATCGAAGCCGTCAGCGCATAATACTCCTTTAAAAACGCTTCTAAAATCTCTTCTTGGGTCTTCTCGAAGACGTTCTTCAAGTAAAAGTGCGACCGCCCGATGATCCGCCCGCGCCTCACCTGGAACAGCGCCGCGCAGGCGTCATCATCTTCCTGCGCCAGTGCGATTACGTCGCGGTCAATCGGATCGGTGGTTTCCACCTTTTGCCGCCACCCGAAGTGCTCGACCTTTAGGATTTTATCCCGCCAGACCGCGGCGTCCTCGTAACGAGTCTCTTCTGAAGCTTTCTGCATTTCGGTGCGCAGGTATTCAATGACCTCCTCATCCTTCCCCTGCACCAAATCCAAAAAACGGCGGATATTGAGGTCATACTCTTCCGGTGTGATCAATCCTGCGCAGGCTCCGGCGCACCGTCCGATGAAGAAGTTCAAGCAGGGGCGATACTTCTTGCGAGCAGCCTCCTCCGGTGTGACGGCGCGGTTGCAGTTGCGGATTTTCACAACCGACTTGAAGGTGCGCAGCAGGTCGCGCAGCACCTTGACGTCGGTGTAGGGGCCGTAGTATTTCGATCCGTCTTCGGGTTTCTGCCGAGTGATGAAAACGCGGGGGTACAGTTCGTCGGTGACTTTCAGGTAGGGGTAGGTTTTGTCGTCGCGCAGGTCTACATTGTAACGGGGCTGGTTTTGTTTGATCAGATTATTTTCCAGGACGAACGCTTCCATCTCCGAATCGGTGACGATGACTTCCAGGTCAGTGATGGCCCTCACCAGCCGCGAATACTGGTAGCGGCCATCGTCACTTTTCTGGAAATAGGAGCGCACCCGGTGGCGCAGCACCTTGGCCTTGCCGACGTAGATGATCTGCCCCTCTTTGTCCTTGAACAGGTACACGCCGGGGGAGGGGGGGAGCGAGGCGAGTTTATCGGAAAGTTTCATATAAAGGTGCCCCACAGCTCTGCTGTGGGTGGGTTCCTACTCGGAGGGACGCGCTTTGTCGCGTCTTTTTGTTCGTTGTGTCAGGTCTTTAGCGAAGCGGTGACCTGACCCGCCCCGCCCTCCTCAGATCCCCCCTTAATCCCCCCTTGAAAAGGGGGGAAAAAGAGCGTCCGCTTCAGCGGACTGAAAGATGGTAGCCCGGGAATTCATTCCCGGGCCGGAACTACGGCGTTCTGTTCTCTGTTCACTGTTCTCTGTTTTCTGTTCACGGTGCGTCTTACAGAATCCCGAATCCCGAATCCCGATTCCCAACCCCTACATCGCCCTTAACGCCTGATCCAGATCTTCCATGATGTCGTGCACGTCCTCGATGCCGACCGATAGCCGGATCATGTTGGGATCAATGCCCACCTTTTTCATATCCTCGAGGGAATAAGAACTGTGCGTCGTGGACGCCGGGTGCACGATCAGGGTGTCACAGTCGCCCAGGGAAACCGCCAGAGTGCATAGTTTCACCGCATCCATCAGCCGTTTGCCCTCTTCCAGACCGCCCTTGACCCAAAAGGCGATCATGCCGCCGAAATCACTCATCTGCGATTTGGCCAGTTCGTGCTGCGGATGGATGCGCAAGCCCGGGTATGAAACCCTCTCCACCTTGGGATGGAAGGAGAGAAACTGCGCAATGCGCATGCCGTTGGTGCAGTGGCGATCCATGCGCACGGCTAGCGTTTTCAAGCCGCGCAGCAGCAGCCAGGCGTTGAAGGGGCTGATGATGCCGCCGACTTCCTGCGCGATGCCCTTGCGCATTTCTAGCATCTGATCCTTGGCCCCGATGACGATCCCGGCCACGGTGTCGCCGTGCCCGCCGATGTATTTCGTAGCGCTATGTACCACCAGGTCGGCGCCCAGCAGCAGAGGCTTCTGATAATAAGGTGTGGCAAAGGTATTGTCCACGACCAGCTTGATCCCCTTGCGCCGCGCAATTTCGGCGCAGCCGCGCACGTCAATGATGGAAATGGTGGGATTGGCCGGCGTCTCGATGAAGATGAACCGGGTGCGCTCGTCAATGGCCTCCTCGATCTTGTTCAGGTCGCCCGCGTCCACCTCCCGCGCCTCGATGCCGATGCGCGGCAGCACCTTCTGGTACAGAGCGTGCGTGCCGCCGTAAATGGTCCCCGACGAGACGAAATTGTCACCCGTACGGCACAGCGTCATAATAGTGGTGAATTCCGCCGCCATGCCCGAACCGAACGCCAGAGCGTCCTCGCCCTCTTCCAGGAAAGCCATTTCCCGTTCCAGCGCCACCTGCGTAGGATTCAAGATCCGCGAGTAAATGAAGCCTTTTTCCTTACCGGCGAACAGGTCGGCGCCATGCTGGCTGTTCTTGAACGCAAAAGTAGAACTCTGATAAATGGGCGGCGATATGGCTCCTGTGACGGGATCGCCGCCTTCGCTGCCGTGCACCGCTAATGTTGCGAATCTCCAGGTCTTCTTGACCATTATTTCCTCCAGTAAAACAGCTTCCCCCGGGGGTAGCCGTGTGATTTTCTTGCTATTTCCAGTAGAAATATATGGAAATATTCACCCCAGGTCAAGCGGGTTTAGCGGTTTTATCCGTAACCTAAAGGCGCATGTTCGAGTGGGATTGGATTTCCCCCCTGATCCCCCGGAAGAGTTCCCCCCCTTTTTAAGAGAGCTCTGAAATATTCTCAAATTGTCATTCCGGACGGGCTTCAGCCCGATCCGGAATCCATTTAAACAATACCCAGCGTTGAAACGCTGGGCTATACTTGATAGTCCCCAAGGGACGAGGCGAGAAATTTATCCGTCCTGTAAGGACGGCTTCGTATAGCCCAGGAATTTATTCCTGGGGAAGATTGGTTTATAATATACCCGGATTGCGAGCAATCCGGGCCACCCAGCCATTGAGATTGACACCGTGGATTTAAACGGCAACCCGATGGAAGCAGGCGATGAGATCGGCGTCTTCGACGGCAGTTTGTGCGTCGGCGCGGCGGTCTACTGTGATAGCTTTCCGGTGAGTCTTGCCGCCTGGCGGGATGACATTGCCACACCGGACAGCATAGACGGGTACCAATACAACAACGAGATGATCTTCAAGTGGTTCGACGCTTCGGCCAATACTGAAATCACCTTCACTCCACCGCCGGGGACGATGGCCATGGAAGATGACCGCATCGCTCCGACTCATTCAGGTTTCGGCTATGGCTTCTACGCTGTGCGAAATCTGACGGATGGCATCGCCCAAGTGAACCAACTGCCGCAAGAGTTCAAGCTGGGGCAGAACTTCCCCAATCCTTTTAATGCCGAGACGGTCATCCCATTAGAGCTACCCCAACGTTCCCATGTAAAAATCGAACTTTTCAACGTTTGCGGACAGAGTCTCGGTGTTATATTTAATGGTGTACGCGAAGGCAGTTGGCCGAAAATTCACTACAACGCCTCAGGGCTCGCTTCAGGGATGTACTTCTGCCGAGTCACGGCAAAAGGTCTGGAACGAGGCGGCAATTATCAAAGCGTCGGTAAAATGCTGTTGCTGAAGTAAACTTGGAGGGACGCGCTCCGTCGCGTCTCGGAGGGACATGACAAAGCATGTCCCTCCGAACCGGTCAGACAAGAATGTCTGACCTCCAATAATCGTAGGGGCGGCCCCCTGTGGCCGCCCCAGATTAAACCCTAAGGTGATGCCATGAAATGGCTGATGATGATTTTACTGCTGCCGTTGATAGGGCTGGCCCAGGAATTCCAATTCCGTCAGGAATATGACACCATTCCGGTGGAAATTAATGGGTGGAGACCGTACGCACCATGGGTTGGAGGATATAGTTTTAGTCAGCCAGCTTATTGTGACATTGACGCTGATAGCGATTTAGATTGTTTCATCGGATCTAGCCGTAGATATATTGATTTTTTTCGTAACCAAGGCAATATCTATGCGCCAGCCTTTGAAGTTGGTGAAATTCGATGGGATTCAGTGATGTGTTTTCCGAATAACAGCCACAGTAATCCTGATTTTTGGGATTTAGACGATGATGGCGACAGAGATCTTTTAATTGGAGCAGGTTATGTACGATATTACCGTAATGAAGGGACAGGTTTTTCACCAGATTTTACTGGCTTTTCTGACACCTTGTTTGATACCCAGGGTAATTGGGTTTTCGGAACCCACATCGCTCTGGCAGATATCGATGCAGATGGTGATGCCGATCTGATATGTGGCGAATGGTTGGGGCATTTACAGTTTTATCGTAACATAGGTACCCCGGATAGCTTTGCATATAATTTAGAGGCTAATCCTTGGCTGGGTATCAATCTTGGTTATGGAGTTGATGCTGATCCCACCCTTTGCGATATTGACGCCGACGGCGACCTTGATCTAATCGTGGGGAACGAATCTGGCAACATCTACTTTTACCGCAACGACGGCACTCCTCTGCAGTACAATTTCACTTTTGTGACCAACAACTACGCTGGTATTGACGTGGGGGATTACGCCTCCCCGGAATTTGCCGATATTGACGGGGATGGAGACTATGACCTTTTTGTAGGGAGACATCTTGATTCCCCTAATACTATCAGTCCCGGCGACGTATACTTTTATGAGAATATTGGTACACCAGCAAATGCTCAATGGAGACTCATCACGACGAACTATTTATCCTTGGACGAGGGAAATGGTTCTCAAAATGTTTCCACGGACATTGAC
>JAGVQJ010000011.1 GCA_020051775.1 Calditrichota bacterium
ATGACGAAACAGGGGACGAGATTAGTGGTATGAGCCGTGAAGGGTCCGCCCGTTTCTGGGTCCACCATCATCTCGCAATTGCCGTGATCGGCGGTCAAGATCATAGTGTAGCCCTGGGTAAAAGCAGCTTCGCGCACCTGGCCCACTCCGGCATCAACCGCTTCTACCGCCTTTATCGCCGCCGGCAAGATTCCCGAATGTCCCACCATATCGCAGTTGGCGTAATTCATGACGATCAAGTCGTATTGGTGTGAGGTGAGGGCTTCCACGGCGCGGCGGGTAACCTCCGGGGCGCTCATTTCCGGCTGCAAATCATAGGTGGCAACTTTGGGCGACGGTATCAGAATGCGGTTTTCGCCCGGGAAAACACGCTCTTCGCCTCCGTTGAAGAAGAAGGTCACGTGGGCATATTTTTCGGTTTCCGCCAGCCGAAGTTGCTTCAATCCGGCTTGCGAAACGACTTCTCCCAGGATGTTCGTCAATGCCACTGGTTGAAAGAGCATGGGCAAAGTGAATTCCTGGCTATACTGGGTCATTGTCACATAACGCAGGTGCAGAGGTTTCACGGGGAATTTGTCAAACCCGGGTTCGGTGAACGCGCGAGTCAATTCCCGAGCGCGGTCGGCGCGGAAATTGAAAAAGATGACCGTATCGCCGTCTTTGACCAGAGAGGCAGGCTGGCCGTCTCGCAAGATGACCGCGGGTTCCACAAACTCATCCGTCACGTCACGGCGATAGCTATCCAGAATCGCCTCTTCGGCGGAGCTGACTTGCTGCCCCAGGCCATCAGTTAAAGCTCGGTATGCCTTCTGGACTCGATCCCAACGGTTGTCGCGATCCATGGCATAATACCGGCCCATGACCGTGGCTATTTGGCCCAATCCCAATTGCGAGCAGAAAGCCTCGGTGCGGCGCAGGTAATTGACCCCGCTCCGGGGAGCCGTATCCCGGCCATCCATCAAGGCGTGAATGCTGACTCTGGGCACCTCGGCTTTTTTCGCCTCGCTCAGGAGTGCGTAGAGATGTTCCAGCGAGGAATGCACTCCGCCATCGCTGTGCAAACCAATAAGGTGCAGTGTGCCGCCCTCGCGGGCATGAGCCAGGGTTTCCTGCAGGGTGGGGTTGCGGCCCAGATCACCCTTTTCAATCGCCACGTCAATGCGGCTTATATCCTGATAAACCACGCGGCCGGCGCCCATGTTCTGGTGGCCAACTTCAGAGTTGCCCATCTGGCCTTCGGGCAATCCCACAGCTCTACCTGAGCAGTTCAATCGGCACAGCGGATAGCTATTCCAGATTTCATCTAAGTGCGGCTTTCGCGCCTGATGAAAAGCATTGGTGTCATAATTGGGTATGGGGGAAATCCCCAAGCCATCCATGATCACAAGGATGACGGGATTGCGTTTTAACACGGCAACTCCAGATTTTTCTCACGCAAAGACGCAAATAACGCAAAGAAACTAATCAATTAGAATTACAGTTCAGGGGTTCTAGTCCGCTTAAATTTTCTCATGGATCCCCACAGAATGCGCAGACCGATGAGCACAAAAATTAAAGGCCACCAGGAACTCACGAAGGCTAAAATATCAAGCCAAGCGCCGGGGAAACTCAGGAAAACAAAAGCAATGACAATAAGAATAGTCCCGGGCAAGACCGCGCCCTTGCGACTTGGATCGAAGAGGAATAAGGTCACGAAGGCGATGCCCAAGGCCATGACGATCAAGGGCCAGGTAAGGGACCAGGGTAAATCCAGAACGCCTTCGTTACGCAGCAGGTTCAGCAAGCCCAGGAGAAAGAGAAACGCGCCGGGGAAAACAGCGCCCCGATCCCGCGCCACCCCCAAGTAGAAGAGGGCAACGCCCAAAGCAATCATCACCGTGCTCCAACCCAAGAGTCGGGGTTGCCAGCGATCTAACAAGAGAGCGGCTCCGAAAAGCAGTAAAACCCAACCCAACAATGAGGGGTATCGTCTTGAACGCATAGCTCTAACCGAAGGGTTCTTCAGGAACGACCAATATCATCACGACATAAATCAACAGAGCGAGTCCCAGTGAGGCTAAAGAAAAAAGAACCCACAGCAGCCGCGCTACCGTGGGATCCAGATTGAAATACTTCGCCAACCCACCGCACACACCGGCCAGGACACGATTATCGCGGGAGCGGTATAAAGGCCCCCGTTCGCTACGCACGGTTCCCGCTACACTGTCACGAGTCCGGGTCAACAGCAATCCCAGAAGCAATCCCAATCCTATGGCTAGAAAAAGCCCAGGTAATATAATCCAAAAAGCCGTAACTGAAAGAAAATGCCCCAACCAATGAGGCCAGGCAAACAGCAATAATAAACCCAGTATAATCAGCAGAATACCGACACCCGCCGAACCGGAGGCGCGCTGCAGGGAAATTTCCTGCTGTGGATGGGGTGGTATGACGATCCACATGATAACGTAGGCTAAAACACCTGCGCCACCCATCAGCGTGAAAATAATCCACAAAATCCTGACCAGGATCACATCAAGATTGAAATACTCAGCCAACCCGCCGCAGACGCCACCTAAAATTCGCTGTTGACGCGAGCGATAAAGTTTGCGCGCTGGGATTTCAACATTCGGAGGAATTTCTGAGGTCGTCATGCCGCATCCCTCACTCTCGCTTCACGGAAAGAATTTTAAACTCGAGGATTCCGGCGGGGACTTCGACGGTGACCTTGTCCCCGGCTTTCTTGCCGATCAGGGCTTGCCCCACTGGAGATTGCACCGAAATACGGTTTTGATCCACGTCTACTTCCTCGGGCGAAACGAGCGTGTAGGTGACGGATCGTTTTTTCTTCAGATCCTGCAATTCCACGGTGGAGAGCAGCGAAATTTCGTCGGGATCCAAACCTTTGGCATCGAAAAGCTGGGCGCGGGAAAGTGTTTCCTGCAAGCGGGCCATGCGTCGCTGAAGATGATCCATCTCCTCGCGGGCGACGTCGTATTCGGCGTTTTCGGAGATGTCGCCGTACTCCCGAGCAGTGGCCAGTTTCTGCGACAGCAACGGTTGCTCGACTTCAAACAACCGCTTCAATTCGGCTCTTAGTTTTTCGATCCCTTCTCGGGACATGTAAATGAACTTACCCATGGCGCATCTTTGGTTTGAACGGGTGGAGGGGCTGCTCGGTGCAAGGCAGCTCTGATTGATTATTGTATGGCTTAGTTGCTATTTTTCACGATCGAAGTAATCTTCAAGGCCTTCGGCCAAACTGCTTGCTGTGCGACTTAAAAAGCGGTCGTCACGCAACAGCATCTCTTCGTCGGGATGCATGATAAATGCGGATTCGATCAATATCGCCGGCATTTCTGTGGGTCGGCACAGGGCCAGATTCTGATAATACAGCCCGTTGTCCCGCAAACCCGTGCCTTTCAACAAATACCGGCGCAAGGTCTGCGCCAGATCCAGGCTGTGGGGTTGATAATAATAAACTCCGCTACCATGCGTGATAAAAGGATTCTCACCATCGGACAGGGCATTGTTATGTAATGAAAGCAAGGCCTCGGCGTTGTGATTAACGGCGAAATCCACCCGGTCGTTAAGTTCAACCGTGGAATCGGCAGATCGCGTCAGGAATACGATTGCGCCACGTTCTTCCAATCTTTCTTTAAGCATCACGGCCAAGTTCAGATTCGGTTCTTTCTCCGCCAGCCGGGTAGGACCGACCGAACCGGGTTGCGACCCGCCATGTCCAGGATCCAGAACAATGATGCGCCCTTTCAAAGGGCGCCGTTCAATATAAGGCGGGCGGCGAATGTTCAGCGTCAGAGTTGCTCTGCCGGTGGTCGAGTCCACAGCCCAAAAAGCTTTATATCCCCATATACGTGAAGAATTCAGAAAAAGTTGCAGCCTGAGGAGGTTATCTTCAGCCTGTTGCCAGCGGATTTCCCACACCAGAGAATCAACCGGATCGTAGTCCATGCGGTTAAGACGTGAGACGGCGCCGAAAAGCTCCACCTCCAGCATACCAACTTCTGGTTTTTCCGCGATTGCGAAGGGAATCGGAAGCGACAGCGGTATTTCTATCGCCGTCCAGCGATCCTGCGCACGGACGGCCATTGTACTCACTGAGACTACGGGAATATCCCGATAAGTCGTATCAAGACTCGCGAATTTCTCCTCTATCCAAGCATGACGGCCATTTGCTAATCGAATCCGATAACATCCAGCCGCGAAGGAGTCGGCCAGGGCAACTGTGCCTCGCGGAGGGAATTGAACATAGGCATGCCCCGGAGCCGATCTGCTGGCGGCACCATCCTGCGTGATGTTAATGCGGGCCGGGAGACGTTGATTCAAAGGGTGCGTCGTAACGAAACCCTTACTTCTGGCTTCTGACATCAATCGGAAAGGTAACGCCTTCCGGGTAGTGTCACCTCCGGGTGATACGGTCAAAAAGCTGAATTGAGATGTAACCGTATCCAGCGGAACGAAGGCCAAAAATGCTCCGTTGGTCCAGACTTTAACCGGGACGCCATTAATCCTCAAGCTGCTGCTCGGTGGATTAACCGAGCCAAAGGTGAAGGTTGAATCCACGCGCGGCATTAGGATATCGGCCTCAGATCTCTCGGCGCGAGGATAAACCACATCCAAAGCCGGGGGACCGGTTCTTTCCGGCACGGAGCGTGGCGCTCTCGCACAACCGATGAACAAAATCAAGCAAATGAACGGTCCAACTCGCAAATTAAAACCCTTTATCCGGCTCTACTTTCCATGCCGCTCATACAGAATTTTTAAACCTTCCAGCACCAGGTAAGGTTCGACTGCGGAAATGATCGTGGAATGTTCAGCGATCAACGCAGACAATCCGCCGGTGACGATGACTTTAGCCTCCCGCCCCAGTTCCGCGCGGATGCGACGGCACAGCCCTTCCATTTTATCCACCGAGCCGTATAACAAACCGGCCTGAATGGATTGTTCGGTATTGTCGGCAATGATTCGAGGGGGAAATGCCAAAGTAACTTTCGGCAGCCGAGCCGCGGCCTGATGCAGTAGCTTGACGGCCAGTTCAATACCGGGGGTGATGATACCGCCCAGGTATTCACCCCGGTCATCCACCACGTCGAAAGTCGTAGCCGTACCGAAATCCACGATGATCAAGGGGCCGCCGTACTTGGCATAACCAGCCACCGCGTCACAGATGCGGTCAGCGCCCACGGCGGTGGGATCGCGGTAATGGATCTTCAACGAGGGCGCAGAATCAGCGCGAACTTCATAGGGTTCGACGTTAAACCTTTCCCGCGCTAAATTAGTGAAAATTCCAGTCAGATCGGGCACGACCGAGGAGATGGCCATGCCGCTGATCCGCTCAGGGTTTACACCATCTGATTGGCACAGGGCGCGCAAGACGATCCAAGCCTCATCGGCAGTGCGCGAAACAGAAGTAGCCAAGCGCCAATGATGCCGAATCGAATCGCCGTCAAAGATGCCCAGCGCTACATTAGTGTTGCCGATATCCACGGCTAAAAGGAGATTTTTATCCATCATTCGATACGCACTATATGTTCTGCGTGAGCGAATTGCCGCACACCCTCGACTGGCGCTTCCAACCGAATCTCACCATATTCGCCCAAGCCGATGAAGAGCCCCGAGTATTGCTGACCGTTGCTGGATAAGCCCAGGCGAGCTTTCAGTCCCCAGGCATGATTCAACCAGATCTCGCCGATCAAACCTGGATTGATTGGATTGAGCAAGGGATACAATCTCTCAAATTGCGCAGTGACCTTTTCCAACAGGCTGTCCGGCGAATAACTCTGCCCGGAGACCTGTAGCAGTGAGGCAGCCCGGTCGCGCAAATGCGGCGGAAAATCCTCGCGACGGTGCGACAGATTGACCCCCACGCCCAGGACCACGGCCTGACCGACTCCGTTCTGCACGCGCTCGGTCAGAATGCCTCCTAATTTGGTGTTTCCGATCATCAGATCATTGGGCCACTTCAATTCGATTTGATTGGGATCGCAGCTCCTCTGATCGGACAGCAAATCGGCCAGAGCGCGCTTCACGGCAAGACCGGCCCATAGAGGCGTCCAAGTCCAATACTCTTCCGGGCCAACCGGCAGAACCAAAATGGACATCCACAATCCCAGATCGGTTGGAGAATCCCAAGCGTTGTCGCGGCGGCCGCGCCCCTGCGATTGTGCTCTGGCAACTACAACAGCTCCCGGCAAGACTTCGCGGCACTGGAACAAGTCCTTAAGAGTATCCTGCGTTGAAGAAACAGTATCAAGACGATAGATAACTTCACCGAAGGACCGTTTCACGCTGCCTCGCCCCTATATTCGCCCCAAACCTTGCGCAGGGCGTCGCTGATTTCGCCCAGGGTGGCGCCGCATTCGACGCAGTTTAGAATCTGGGGCATGAGATTTTCCGTTCCACTCGCCGCCGCAGCCAGTTTGTTTAACATGGTTGTAATCGCCTCACGGCTGCGCCCGGCTTTGAAGCGGCGTAGACGATTCACCTGCGACTCCACCACTGCGGGATCCACGCGCAAAATATCCGGCAACCCTTTGCTATCTGTCTTAAAGGCGTTAATGCCAACGATCACCTTCTCACTCCTCTCCACTGATATCTGAGTGCTATAGGCTTGAGCGGCAATTTCGCGTTGAAAGAATCCCTGTTCGACTGCTTGTACGGCTCCGCCCATCTGGTCAATTTTATCCAGAAGCTCGCGCGCCTTTGCCTCGATGCGGTCAGTCAGGTTTTCGATGTAATAGGAGCCGGCTAAAGGGTCCACGGTGTCGGTCACGCCGGATTCGTGAGCGATGATCTGCTGGGTGCGCAGAGCCAATCTGGCGGACTCTTCGCTGGGTAGGGCCAAAGCCTCATCGCGCGAGTTGGTGTGGAGCGATTGAGTACCGCCTAATACCGCTGCTAACGCCTGCAAGGTTACCCGAACAACATTGTTGTCAGGTTGCTGAGCGGTTAAAGTTGATCCCGCCGTTTGAGTATGAAAGCGAAGCATCAAGGAACGCGGGTCGGTGGTGCCAAATCGTTCCTTCATCAGGCTGGCCCAAAGCCGGCGCGCAGCGCGAAACTTGGCAATCTCTTCAAGGATATTGTTATGAGCGTTGAAGAAAAACGTCAACCGGGGCGCGAAGTCGTCAACTTTCAACCCGGCTTTAAGCGCTGCCTCCACATAGGCAATGGCGTCAGCCAAAGTAAAGGCAACTTCCTGCACCGCTGTTGAACCGGCTTCGCGAATATGATAGCCGGAAATGGAGATCGTATTCCAGGCGGGAAGATTTTCCCGGCACCAGGCGAAAATATCGGTGATCAGCCGCATGGAAGGGCGCGGCGGGAATATATAGGTCCCGCGAGCGATGTATTCCTTCAAAATATCATTCTGGATGGTGCCCGATAATTTAGATAAGTCGGCGCCCTGTTTTTTTGCCACGGCGACGTACATAGCCAAAAGAATGGCAGCGGTGGCGTTGATGGTCATGGAGGTGGAGACACGCGCCAGATCAATCCCCTTGAACAGCACCTCCATGTCTTCCAAAGAGCTGATGGCCACACCCACCTTGCCGACTTCACCTTCGGCCATGAGGTGGTCGCTGTCATAACCGATCTGCGTGGGCAGATCGAAAGCCACGGAAAGCCCGGTTTGGCCGTGCTCCAAAAGGTAGAGATAACGGCGATTGGACTCTTCGGCGGATCCAAAGCCGGCGTACTGGCGCATAGTCCAAAAGCGCCCCCGATACATCGTCGGGTAAACGCCCCGCGTGAAGGGGTATTCGCCGGGAAAGCCGAGCTTTTCGGGGTAGACCTGGGTCTCGTCGCCAGTTGGCGTCAACAGTCGAGGAATCTCTTCTCCCTCATCGGTGAGAAATTCGGCGCGCCGCTCCGGCAGGCGTTTCAAGTCTTTGGCGAGGGTCGATTGTTCCCAGCGGCGCTTGTTATTCTCTAGTTCCATCAGTTCACCACAACCAACACTTCTCCCTTTTCCACCGCCTGCCTCTGCCCTACCTTGATTTCTTTTACCGTACCGGCTACCGGGCTACGGATTTCATTCTCCATCTTCATGGCTTCGACGATGGCCACACCCTGTCCTTTGACCACTGTCTGGCCGGGTTCAACCAGCAGCTTGACCACCAAGCCGGGCATGGGAGCGGCGATCAGGCCGGCTTCATGCGAAGCAACTTCCGGTGCAGCCAGTTGCCGCAAGCGATAGGCGCGCTCATCTTCCAGGCGCACCTCATAATCAAAACCCGCCAGATGCACGCGCATCGCATGAGCTTCCGGTTCCATCCAGACCTGATAGGATTTCCCGTCCAGGATCAGGGAATAATGTTCGGGACGGCTGCCCTGCGAAACGTCATAGGGCATGGATTGGCCGCCTATTTCCACGCGGCCATTATCCAGAATAATTTCGAGGATCCGACCTTCGATTTCAGCGATGTATTTCATCTTTAATGTCGTCCCTCTCTTCTTCCTGCAGCCAGCCAGGAGGACTCGGCAAAGGGATGGTCGTCTTGTGGAAGAATTTTGGCCAGGTGATTCATACGGTGTGCCAGAGCCGCCGCAATCGCTGCCACCTTCTCCAGATCTTCAGGTCCGCGCGCGATGTCATCCGGGCGAAAATGGTCTGTGATAAAGTGCGTGTCGAAATCGCCCTTGACAAAGGCAGGGTGATCCATCACCAACAGCAGGAAGGGGATATTGGAACGCACGCCGGTGAGGTGATATTCCTGGAGAGCGCGTTTCATGCGCTCTAAGGCTTGTTTGCGATCCTGTCCCCAGGCGATCAGCTTGGAGAGCAAGGGGTCATAATAAACGCTGACTTCACCGCCTTCGTAAATGCCGGAATCATTGCGAATCCCCGGTCCTTGCGGCAAGTGCAGGTATTTGATCTGACCGGTGGAGGGGAAGAAGTTGTTCAGAGGATCTTCGGCGTAAATGCGGCATTCTATCGCATGACCGGAAATGCCGACGTCTTTCTGCTTAAGGTTAAGCTTCTCTCCCGCCGCGATGCGAATCTGTTCCTGCACCAAATCCAATCCCGTAGTCATTTCCGTGACGGGATGTTCGACCTGCAAGCGGGTATTCATTTCCATGAAATAGAATTGGCGATGACGATCGAACATGAACTCCACCGTTCCGGCATTGGTGTAACCGCAGGCCTTGGCGGCGGCGACAGCCGTGTCACCCAGCTTGCGGCGCAAATCCGGCGTGATGGCCGGCGAAGGCGCTTCTTCGACGACCTTCTGGTGGCGGCGCTGAATGGAACATTCGCGCTCGTTCAAATGGATACAATTCCCATGATGGTCCGCCAGGACCTGCACTTCGATGTGGCGCGGGCCTTCCAGGTATTTCTCGAGGTAAACTTCGGGATCGCCAAACGCTGAAGCCGCCTCGCGTGCGGCAGCTTCCATAGCCGGGATCAATTCTTCCGGTTGATGAACGATACGCATGCCTTTACCGCCTCCGCCCGCTGCTGCCTTGATCAAGACGGGGTAGCCAATCTCTTCGGCGACCCAGGTTGCTTCTGGGCCGGGCGCCACTCCGGTTTCGGTGCCGGGAGTGACGGGCACACCGGCGGCTTTCATAATGGCGCGCGCCAGGGTCTTGGAGCCCATATTGCGGATGGCCTGAGGCGTCGGGCCGATGAAGACCAGCCCGGCCTGGGCTACGCGTTCCGCAAACTGAGCATTTTCGGCTAAGAAACCGTACCCGGGATGGATGGCTTCGGCCCCTGATTTGGCCGCAGCGTCCAGAATGCGATCCATGTCCAGATAGCTTTCCCGAGCCGGAGGAGGCCCAATGGGGTAGGCATAATCAGCCAGACGGGTGTGCAGAGCCAGGCGGTCGGCCGCGGAATATACTGCCACGGTTTCTATACCCATCTGGGAAGCGCCGCGAATCACTCGTACGGCGATTTCACCACGGTTGGCAATCAGGATGCGTTTGAACATTTTTTAAAGCCGGATACTTTCATAGCAAGCTCGAAAAAATATCCGTCCCGGCGAACCGGGACGGTTAGGGTAGTTTGTGCCAATATAATATGTGATCAAGTCAAATGCAAATGGTTTTTTCAGCAATTAACGGTCAAATTGACCACCCGCACCGGGCCGCGTTTATGGGGAACAATCAAGGTACCCTGGTTCGCCAGCAAATAGAACAGGTCTGCCGTGATTTCCATGTCCATGCGGCAATAGGCTTCCAGTTCCGCCCAGCACTCCTTTCGATAATACTTCAAGGCGTCAACACCGGTTCCGATTTTCCCCCGCCCCAGATTGGCCTGCCCCAGGGAATTTAAGCCGCAACGAGCACCGCTCTTTTGAATCTCTTCCATTATGTCATACGTGCAAATGCCAGCGAAATCCCTTCCTGAATATCCCGATAGCACCACATAATCGAAATGCCGGCTGTTGAAGCCCACGACCAGGTCGGCAGCAAACAGGGCTTCGATCAACGTTTCGATCTCCTCTTCGCGGTAAGCGGTGAAATCACCTGTGGCCAGATCCTGGGTGACGGCGATGCTGACGCCCATCAGATGCGAATTACCCCAACCGCCGACATCATCGGGGCCGCGTTGGGTTTCCAGATCAAAAGCCAGAATCTTCTTTCCCACGAGTGCCTTCGGCAAGCTGCGTTCAACCTCGACCGGTTTTATAGGCGCTATCTCTACCTTTGCCGCCGTGGTTTCTACTGGTTCCGGTACGACCGTCGCGGAGGGTAGGTCGGCGATCGCCGCCCCTTCTACTTCCTTGGACATTTCGGCCAACAGAAAGGCCGATCCCAACTTGTCCAGAGGCCGGTTGCCGGCTCCGCAGCGCGGGGATTGCACGCAGGAAGGGCAACCGTCTTCACAGGGGCATTCTTGCAACAATCGCAACGTACGGCCGATCAATCCGAAGAGACGTTCGTAGGCGCGGCGGGTCAAACCCAAGCCGCCGGGATAAGAGTCGTACAGGAAAATGGCGGGGCCATCCACCTGCGGGTGGTGGGTCATGGAAATGCCGCCTACGTCGCCGCGGTCGCACATGATCTCCAGGGGGAACATGGCGATCAACGCGTGTTCGGTGGCGTGCAGGCTGCCCATATAGTGGAATCTGCGCTCTTCCGCTTCGGATTGCATCCGGTCATCGAATTCAATCCAGAAGCCGCGCGTGATGAGAATCTGGTCCGGCCCCGATAACTCGTGGTTGGAGATGAGTTCGCCGGAAAACAGCCGCCGCTTCTGGTAGCCGGTGACTCGTTCGGTGACCTTCAGCTCGCCTTCCACGGCCTTACCGCAGGCCAGCGGGAATTCCCTCAGGCGGGAGAGGATTTCGGTCT
This sequence comes from Calditrichota bacterium, assembly GCA_020051775.1. GTDB lineage: Bacteria > Electryoneota > B3-LCP > B3-LCP > B3-LCP > JAGVQJ01. The sequence continues at coordinate 11,302 of JAGVQJ010000011.1, forward strand.
CCTTTTCACCCAGGGCCATAGTGTAGTAATCCAGATCGGTGGCGCGGGCGTGGACGACTTTGGCCGCTTCGTCGTGCTTTTCAATCAGGTATTGCCGGGCGCGGTGTAAGTAGACGGCTTGCGGGTGGCACTCGCCCCACAACCGCGATGCGCCGATGTCGCCGATCTGACGGCCTGTGGCAGCGTCATGGATAGAGTAGGTCGAACCGACACTGCGGATGTTGATCTGCCGGTGCGGGTTGGGAATACTCGGAAACCATCGCTGTCCGCCCGCTCCGGCGATCAAGCGACGCTCGGAAATCAGTGCGGGCAGATGTTTTTTGGCCTCTTCGTCGAGATAGGATTCCCGAGCCGCCAGAGGAATTTCGGCGGCGGCGCAAATCAGATGGCTTTTTAAGATGTCGGCATTGGATCTGTCCACCACGGCGGCTTCGCTGGGGCGCAGGAAGAGTTCATCGGGGTGGCGCATGTAGTATTGATCCAGAGCGTCTTCTCCGGCAATCAGGATGACCAGGCTGTCGCGATCGCGGCGACCGGCACGACCGGCGCGCTGCATCATGGAGGAGATCGTGCCGGGGTAACCGAGCAGCAGACAGACGTCAATGCCGCCGATATCCATGCCCAGTTCCAGGGCGCTGGTGGTGATGACGCCGGACAGTTTGTCTTCGATCAGGCGACGTTCGATGTCGCGGCGTTCTTCGGGGAGGAATCCGGCGCGGTATGATGATAGCCGGTTCTCCAGTTCGGGGCGATCCTTCAACACCCAGCGGTGCAGCAGTTCGGTGGCGCGGCGGGATTTGGTAAAAGCGATGGCTTTGAAACCGCGACTCAAAACCTGAGGCAACAGACGCGAAGCCAGCGTATAGGAACTTTCAATCGGATTTAAGAACAGGAAATGACGACCGGACGAAGGCGCACCATTGCGTTCGATCAGGGCGAAGTTCAGCCCGGTCAGTTCGCGAGCCAATTCCAGGGGGTTGCCAATCGTGGCCGATCCGGCGATCCACTGGGGGCGGCTCTCGTAGAATCGAGCTACTCGCCCCAGCCGGCGCAACACCTGCAGGACATGCGTCCCGAAAATCCCCCGGTAGGTGTGCAGCTCATCCACGACCACGAATTTTAGGTTACGGAAAAACGCCGACCAGCCTCTGTGATTGGGCAGGATGCCGAAGTGCAGCATGTCGGGGTTGGTGAGCAGCAGGTTGGGCGGATTGGCGCGCAACTTATCGCGCTCGGACTTGGGAGTGTCGCCGTCGAGGATAGCGGCGGTGCACGTGTCGCTCAGACCGGACAGTTGCAGCAGTTCCTGCAGGCGCTGGTGCTGATCCTGTTCCAAGGCTTTCAAGGGGAACAGTAGCATGACGCGGGTTTCCGGGTCGCGGCGCAGGGCTTCCAATATGGCCAATTGGTAGACCAGACTTTTACCCGAGGCGGTGGGCGTCACCACCAGCGGATTTTGGCCCGACTCCAAAGCTCGCAGCGCTTCCCCTTGGTGCGAGTAGAGCCGTTCGATGCCGACGCCATGCAGCGCCTTGCGGACTGGTTCGGAGCCGGCGTAGGCGTCCGGTTCGTAGCGAGGTTCACGGGCCGGCACGTAACGCTGGTAAAACGGCGCTCCGCGCAGGAGGTCGTCGGAGGTGAGGTGGCGGATGAGGCGTTGCATGGTCCTATAATTGAAATATGACCGCCTGGCCCGGAAATGAATTTCCGGGCTACTTTGCTTCAGTCCCTTCGTGACGAAAAAAATCAAGAGCGTCCACTTTAGTGGACTGCAACAGGGTAGTCCGGGAATTCATTCCCGGAAAATAGCGGCAAGCCGAGCAAGGCTATTCAAATGTTCAGGTATAATGTAGTATATTGGAGGCGGGGAATGCAAGAGGAAAGTTACGGGGAGTGGTAACAAGGGGCTTGAGCCCCTTGTGGTGGGGAGAGGAATCTACCATTGACAAGGGGCTACAGCCCCTTGTTATGTTGATGAAAATGAAGAGGAAGTGGCGCTTGGCACATGAAAAAGCGCGAGGTGCAAATAATTGCACTTGACAATGGCGGGTTTATGGATTATATTGGGATGGATTGTAAAAGACTCAAATTGGAGGTGAGTTATGAAGAAGATATTCTTGATTGTGGTGGTGGTGCTGTTGGTGGGGGCGTTGGCGGCGGAGGGGCAGGTGTGGGAGGAGTTTGAATCACGCTACGATCGTACCGGAATGTTTGGGGCGGAGGCTGCAGTTGCAATTACTACAGATTGTGATGGAAATATATATGTAACTGGATATATTTCGATCAACAATTATGATATCATCACACTGAAATATAATTCATCGGGCATTATACAATGGGTTGTAACTTATAACGGCCTACCCTCTGGATATGATGCTCCGCGCGACATCGCTGTTGATATAGCTGGTAATATATATGTAACAGGTATCAGTGAAACCTCGATCCAAAGTAATAATTATGATATTGTTACTATTAAATATAACGCTTTAGGTACGAGGTTGTGGGTGGCAAGATATAATGGCGCTTATAATGGCGATGATTATAGTTCAGCCATAACAGTAGGTAATGATGGAAGCGCATATGTTACAGGATCTACAGCTTTCTCTAGCAATGCAGGATATTGTCTAACGTTAAAGTATAGCTCTCAAGGCGTTTTGCAATGGGAAAGAACGTATATTGGCCCCAGTATTGGTTGGGGTTATGGCACGGCTATTGCCAAAGACGATTTGGATAATATCTATATCACTGGAACTAATAGTGCGCCAGGCACCTTATTCGATGCCATCACAATCAAATATAACACGTCAGGAACAGAACAATGGGTGGCAAGATATGCTGGAACAAGTTCCTATGAAGATGGAGGGGAAGATATTGATTTGGATCCACAAGGTAATGTTTACATTATTGCACACAGTTATGCTTACTCAACCTGGACTGCTAATTATATAACCGTTAAATACAATTCAAATGGTGTGCAACAGTGGATCGAAATATATAATGGTCCAAATAATGAAGCTGATTGGCCCAAAGCATTAAAGGTAGATAACCAAAGTAATGTTTATGTTACAGGAATCAGTGACTTCCAAGATAGTACTGGAATGAATTATAATATTGCCACTGTGAAATATAATTCACAAGGGGTGCAGCAATGGGCGGCGAATTATAACAGTGCCATTCAGGGTGGATTTGAAACTGATATTGATGTTGATGAAAATGGCAATGCTTATGTTACAGGTAGTAGTTCATCTCTAATCAACATGGTCAGCTTCGCAACGATCAAGTACGATCTCAATGGGAATCAGAGTTGGATAGCACTATATAATCATTCGGGTATGGGTACCGATGAAGCAGTTGCTGGAACGTTAAATTCCGATGGGAATTTCATCGTTGTAGGGAATAGCTGGACCCCTGAGACAGGTCCAGATATCGTGACAATAAAATACAATGATGATGTTCTTCAGGCAAGTCTCTCAATTTTTCCATTGGCGCCCCCGGTTGTTATTCCTTATTCAGGTGGAAGTTTTGATGCTATAGTAAGTTGCACTAATAGTGAGATTGAAAATTTACCCTTAGATTTCTGGTTTCAGTTAATTCCTCCAAATAGTCTTGAAAAAACTCCTGTTTATGGACCTGTACACGTTTTTTTACCGATGGATTCCATTTTTTGTATAAAAACTCTGAATATCCCATATAATGCCCCTTCCGGCGCATATCAATACATTGCTTTTGCAGGAATTTATCCAACTTCTGTTTGTCTTTCTGACACATTGGATTTTATTAAGCTGGACTCAATACTGTCGAAAGCTTTCATTACACCAAATGGATATTTCGAAACAATCGCATATCCCCCCTCCCCCAATCCCTTCAACCCCTCCACCGCTCTGAGCTACGAGCTGCGAGCTGCGAGCTACGTGACTCTGAAAGTCCACGATACTGCCGGGAGGCTTGTTGCAACGCTGGTGGATGGGTGGCAACAGGCGGGCGCGCATAAGGCCATTTTCGATGGAGCAGGCTTGGCGGCGGGAGTGTATGTCGCAAGGTTACAAGCGGGGGATTTCACTGCAGCGCAGAAGATGGTATTATTGAAATAAGTTATGAGTTATGAGTGCTGAGTTATGAAAGAAACAAATATAAACAAATTCATAACTCATAATTCAGAACTTATAACTCCAACGTGCGAAAGGGGGGACTTGAACCCCCACCCCGTTTCCAGGACTGGCTCCTAAGACCAGCGCGTCTGCCAATTCCGCCACTTTCGCGAAGACACTGATTTTCTAACTACCCGGAGCGTTTACAGTTCCGTATATTTCACGCAGAGACCCAGAGACACAAAGAAATTGGAACCAAGTAACCATGTATACAAGTAACCAAGTAAAAAAAAGCGTCAGGTCGCACCCTGAAGGGCAAGACCTGACGCAACGGTTTAGTCGGGGGCGGGGGCGACCCCGACTACAGGATAATTCACTTCCCGAGTGCAAGATCGCGAAGTATCTTGCGTAGAGAGTAACGCAGTTACTTGACAAGCGCCATCTTCTGCACCGAAACCTGCCCGTTCACTTCCAGGCGACTCAGGTACATGCCCGCCGCTAAACCTGTCCCGTCAAAAGTGACTTCGTGAGTTCCCGCCTGCCTCCAGCCCTCCACCAGCGTTGCCACCACCTTGCCGGAAATGTCAAAGACTTTCAGGCTGACATGGCTTGCAGCTTGAAGCTTGAAGCTGATAGCTGTAATGGGATTGAACGGATTGGGGGAACAGGGATATAGCGTGAATTCTGCCGGACCGAGGGAAGCGGCGGTTTGATCCGGGACGAATTCGCTCTCGGTGCAAATCCAATTTTCCAAAGCCATACTGCCGCCGTCACCTAAGGATGCTTGCTTGGTGAAGGAGGTAAAACTAAAATCCCAGGGATGGTTGGGGTAGAGACCGGCGTAGGCCATGTACAGGTATTGTCCCGGCGGAGCAGCAGCCGGCACCGATTGGCTTCTCAGGCGCGATAATGTTACTCCCGCCGGCATGGTCAGAGCCACCGGTCCTTGCACCGGCCCGTAGAGCGAGCCGTTCGGAAGGGTTACCAGAACCCAGGAGTCAAAGGGGACAGTGAAGGCTTCATGGTTGGTCAAGCTGATCATGTAGTCCAGATTGCCTCCGCCCGGTGGCACGACCCACAAGCCTACCGGCGCCAAAGTGATCTCTACGTTGAAAACTCTCTGATCGAAAATCAGCGCGCCCATGTCGCCGCGCGTGCCGTCCGGGTCATTGAACTGCGCCAAGGGATTACCGGCGTCAATGCAAGGAGACTTGCTGGAATCCGGCGTGGGGAAATTGGCCCAAGTAATGTAGTATTGATCAGCCAGCAGGTACGGCGGTCCGATGAAGAGCGGATTAGCGGCGATTTCCCCCGTGCCCGGTTGCGGAGTAAATGGCTGAGCCGGTCCGCTGAAGCCTTCATAATATGCGCCCCCGGTGTTATTCCAGACGTCATTATAAGAGATCATCACCGGCGTGTCCCGATGCTTGTAGATGCCGTACCGGGCATTGTGGGCGATGATATTGTTCTGCACGTATATCCCCGTGCCGCCGCCGGACCAGTCATTATACCCGTCACGGCCGTTATCAACGATGGTGTTGTTGCGCAGATAAACGGTTCCCAGGTAAGGGGAAAAACCATCATAGAGGTTATCGTTGATGACATTGTCTTCGATGTCGGCGGTGCCCCCGAAGTCATTCCAGATCTGAATGCCGAAGCCGCAGTTGTAAATATGGCAGCGAAGTACGAACTTAGAACCGGCGGAGGAATTAGGATTCAGAAAGATGCCGGTGCTGCCGGGATTGCCGCCACTTTGTTGAGAATTGCGCACACTGAGGTCTTGAATGAACACATTGATCACTCCGTACCAAGAGGAGATCACGTTATTCAACCCGCCGCCATCCACGATAGTTTTATCCATACCGGAGCCAAACAGCTTGACGCCGTTTGCCATTTGGACGTTCTCAACGTAAACGCCGGGCGCCACGAGCACCGTGTCACCGGAAACAGCGGCGTTGATTCCGGCCTGGATGGTTGGGTATTGCTGCGGAACGTAGCGGATGGTGGCTCCGGCCACTGAGACCAGTAACATTAAAATTATGAGCAGAAGCAAGCGTTTCATAATTACTTCTCCTTCATTTGACCTGGGTCGTGGTAAACCCAGATTTGGGTTATTTTAGAAGCAGCATTTTCCCTGTAGCCGTCTGTCCTCCCGCCTGCATCTTGTACAAGTACACCCCGGACGCCAGATTCGATCCATCGAACGTCGTCTGGTGCGTCCCCGCTTCACGCCAACCGTTCGCCAACGTCCTCACCAACCGCCCGGCAGTATCGAAGACTTTAATACTCACATGGCTTGCCGCTTGAAGCTTGTAGCTGATAACTGTCGTGGCATTGAAGGGATTGGGGGAAACCCGAACGATATCATGGTCGGCTGGAATTTGAACCGTTGATCCAGCAGCGAATCCTTCCCCCCAATTGCTCCAATCAGCCACTGCAGGCCCATCTCCGGTTGACAATTTCACGAAGCTCAATGTATCGCCATCCCAAACACCATCAGGATAAGTTCCCGCCAGCAGGATGTAGGTATAATCGCCCGCCGGTGCCGACCCTGGCACACTCTGATGGCGCAACCAAGCGGTCGTCCCTGAATCTATGGCAACACTGATAGGACCGAGCACCGGGCTGAGAGTATGTCCCGAAGGCGAAATGACTTTTGTCCAAAGCTCCAGAGTTTGATTGCCCGGACCGGCGTTGGTGGCGGCAACGAGGAACCCAAAACTACCCCCCGAAGCGGGGATCTGGATGGGTTGAACCAGTGGCGTGAGGTTGACTTCCAGCTCATTATGTGTGGCGTCGGCACAGTCAAGGATCTCGAAATGCTCATCATCGGCAATGTATACCAGATGGCCACCTACCGCAAATTCCTCCGGTCCGTCAAGCTCAAGATAGTACCCGGTTTGCATCGCGTTATACGGGTTAGATACGTCCATAACGATCAGCGATCCTGTGCCTCCGTAGTTGTTGCAACCAATATATGCGAAGTTGTCGGAAACCGCCACGGCATCGGCTCCGCCAATGGACAGCGTATCCACATCGAAAGGATGACTTGGATCTGAAACGTCCGTGATGCGAAAATGCTGTTCGTTGGAAGTGGTGTAGGCATATCCATTGGACACCGCGATGGACAGGGACCACTGGTTCAGGTCAAACCCGGAGATTCGGGTGGGTAAGGTTGGATTGCTGAAATCGAGAATCAGCAGACTGTCACCGCCCAAATCGGAGCCGGCCGTACCCCACATGCACAAAGCATAGAGATATTGTTGAGCAACTGTCATGTCTGGAATGAAACCGATGTACCCCACAGAATATGACCCAATTACTATGGGATTTTCCGGTGCGGAGAGGTCCAGAACGATGATGTCCTGGTCGTTCGAGACGGCAAAGGCCAGGTTATTCGCAGGCGAGACGGCCATGATCTCTTCGGCCACTGTTGATATGGCGGCAAGTCGAGGTTGGGTGACGTCGGAGACATTTACTATTTTGATTCCCGGCGTGGAGGTTCTGAGGTAGAGGTAGTCGTTTGATTTCTTCAGGCTGTAGACGATTCCCAGTTCACCTAAAAGCCCTTCAATATAGGCGCTGGCTGGATTCGACACGTTTAGGATCTGCAATCCGGCAGCTCCCACACCCAGGTAAAGGTAGTCGCCCGTTTGCGCGAGAGTTTTGATCTCCCAGTTGGGAAGGAAGGTGCTGTAAATAAAAGGTAGTTGGGGATTCGTAACGTCTATCACTTTAAACCCCATTGAACCGTTGGCGGAACTCCAGGCAGCGTATAAAAAAGAGCTGTTTACCACCAGATCCTGAGGGCTGGATGAAGGCCCTAACAGGCATTGCCCGACGACAACCGGATTGGCTGGTTGAGAAGCGTCCACGACGCGGAGTCCGTAACCCCCGCCTTCAAGGTATACCATTGTTTGGAAGGCGCACAGTCCGCTTGTGTACCCGAGGAGATTCCCCAAGACTACCGGATGAGTTGGTCTGGAAATATCAATGGTATAAAGACCGGCGGAATTGCCTGCCAAGTACAACATGTTATCATATCTGTCCAATTCATCACTGCTAACGGGGAGATCGAGTACCCCCGCCAGAACGGGATTGGCAGGTACGGAAATGTCGAGAACCCACAGACCGCCGCTGCCCTGGCCAACATAGGCGTAATCCCCTGAGGTGATAATGCACTTGGCTTCTCCGGGCAGCGTGTACTCACTGATGAGCTCAGGGTTTTCGATATCGGAAACATCAAAGATGGAGAAAATCGCGGAGCCGGGATGATGAATCACGAACATCAAAGTCCCGGAAATATACATATCGAACACGGCTCCGATCTCTATGTGCGCCGCAGGTATTGGTCTCCTGGGGTCGGTGATGTTCAGAATGGAAATGCCATCCTGGTCAGTACCGATGACCAGGTAATTCCCGGTCGGCACAATATCAAGGACTTCAACATCTTCGCCCACCGAGTAAAATCCCACTTGCAGGGGATGCGCCAGATCGAAGATGTCCAATATGGCGACGCCTCCGACACCTGATTGATCATTGTGAATTCCAACATAGCCATAATTTCCCTGGTAAGCAACGACAGCTGCTTCGGACCATTCAAAGTAATAGGTACCGAGCAGATCCACATTCCAGCCCTGTCCGAAGGCTGGGGCTGAAATCAAAATCAAGGCGATCAGCACAGCACAAGTTTGCTTTTTCATGACTGTCTCCAGATGATATCAGTTCTTGTTTTTCAGTCCTATTTAAGCAACATCATTTTCCCCGTAATCGTCTCGTCTTCGGTTTGCAGCGCATACAGATAGACTCCCGACGCCAGATTCGATCCATCGAAAGTCGCTTGATGCGTCCCTGCTTCCCGCCAACCGTCAGCCAATGTCGCCACCAACCTCCCGGCAGTATCGTAGACTTTTAAACTCACATGGCTTACAGCTTGAAGCTTGTAGCTGATGGCTGTGGTGGGGTTGAAGGGGTTGGGGTTTGCAGAAGTTATGAGTGATGAGTTATGAGTTATGAGTAGCTGCTCCCCAGGAAATAGCTTGCCGGAATCGGAGGCTTCCCAGACGGTGGATTCGCTATTGAATGTGGCCAGCTTGGTGAAGGTGAAATCGGAACTATCCAAAATTTGCGAGTAAGGATTCAGACCAACGTAAACCCGATAGATATACTCGCCCGGATGCCAGATCCCAGGGATATTCTGAGTACGCTGACGAACTACCGTAAGGCCGACTGGAGGCGTTAACGAAGGTGGAGTGATGACTAAGCCAGGAAATGTTTGACCATGAAGCCAAGCTCGATTCCAGGTCCATATCAGAACCTGACCAGGGCCGTTGTTTACGATCGAAGTGAGGTACTGGAAGCTTCCACCACTCGCCTGGATGACGATGGGCGGGTTCACCGGCGTCACGGTGACGTCCACATTCGGCTGGGCCAGCACAGGCAACGCTGCGACCGTTAGGATGATGAGTTGAATTGCAGCTCTCATGATGACCTCCGTTTACAAAATAAGTATGTAATTTTATAGTGCCAGGTCTCCCGATGCAAACACCGCATCGGAGGACCTGACACAACGGTTTGAGCTCCCACTTAACAAAGGGGTGGGTTTAAGTGGGGATCAACGAGTCTATTTCACCAACATCATCTTACCGGTGACAATCTGACCTTCAGCCTGCAAGGTGTAAAGGTACATCCCCGAGGCCAAGCGGGAGCCATCGAAAGTGACCTGATGCGTTCCCGCTTCTCGCCAACCGTCCGCCAACGTCGTTACCAACCGCCCGGCAGTATCGAAGACTCTAATACTCACATGGCTTGCAGTTTGAAGCTTGTAGCTGATGGCTGTCGTGGGATTAAAGGGATTGGGATTTGCGGAAGTTATGAGTGATGAGTTATGAGTTATGAGTAGCTGCTCCCCAGGAAATAGCTCTCCAGTGCAGGCGGCTTCCGACACCCAGGATCCGCCATCGCCCGACCACGTCTTGGTAAAGGTGAAGGAGCTGGAATCTATGACTGGGTGGCTATAGGTGAAATTGGCATACCCCCGATAGATGTAAACGTCGGGAGGCCAAGAACCCGGGATGGTTTGAATTCGTAATCGGGATACGAGAACATTCAGAGGGGGATTGATAATGACTGGCCCGAGAGCTGGAGGGATCCAGATGCCCGGCTGATTCACGATCTTCGCCCAGACTACAAAGGGTTGTTGCGTGGGACTATTATTGACTACAGAGGAATTGAATTGGAAGCTGCCACCCTGCGGTGGAATGATGATAGGTGGATTGACCGGCGTCAGTGTGACATCCAGGATGGGATCATCAGCGGGAGATTTGACTTCGTCGGTGAACGGTTCACCGGTGCATTCGGCATCCCAAACAGATTGCCTATCCATAGCTGCCAGCTTGGTAAACGAGAATTCAGAACTATCCTGAATTTGGCCATAAGGAACCAATCCAGCATAGAGCCTATATGTATATTCCCCGGAATACCACGTTGCGGGCACATTCTGAGTTTTAATCCTCGATACTGTAACCCCAACCGGTGGAGTAAGCGACGGCGGCGTAATTGCCTGGCCCGGAAATGTTTGCCCATGCAGCCAGGCACGCGTCCACATCCAGATTAAAACTTGACTGGGGCCATAGTTAACCACTGAAGCCGAGAACTGGAAACTACATCCTTGCGCCGGGATAATGATGGGTGGATTCACGGGAGTCAGTTCAATGTCTAGATTCGGCTGAGCCAGCACCGGCAACACTGCGACCATTAGGATGATGAGTTGAATTGCAGCTCTCATGATGACCTCCACTTACAAAATAAGATTGTAATTTTATAGTGTCAGGTCTCCCGATGCAAATACCGCATCGGAGGACCTGACACAACGATTTGATCCCCACTTCACAAGGGGATTTTTTGAGGCGGGATCAATGAGTCTATTTCACCAGCATCATCTTACCGGTGGTAATCTGCCCACCAGCCTGCAGGGTATAGATGTACAACCCTGAAGCCAAGTCGGAACCATCGAAGGTCACCTGATGCGTTCCCGCTTCGCGCCAACCATCAATTAATGTCGCCACCAGTCTCCCCGCTGTGTCGTACACTTTCAGACTGGTGTAGCTCGCAGCTCGCAGCTCGTAACTAATAGCTGTCGTCGGATTGAAGGGGTTGGGCGTCAGATTCACGCTAAAGGACTCGGATTCGAGTGCATCCAACGGTGTTTTATATCCGATGCCCACATGACCCACGACCGCTTCGCCGCCGCTCTGAGCGCGGACTTCGATGACATCCGGGCCGGCGACGATGTAATTGCCGACTCCGAATGTGGCATATTCAGGACCGGGGGAGATATACCCCTGATCGGCGATCACCGAGCCGACGAAGTTGTTGTTGACGTAGACTTCCAAGGTTAGATTAGGGCTATTCCAAAGGCCGTACTTAATCTGCAATTTGGCTGTCTGGATCTGGGGTAGATCCGTCGTCCAACTGAGGGTTTGGTTGCTGAAGATGTGCTGGTCTATGCTGCCCGTCCACCAGAGGGTGTCAACAACGTCGAAGGGATTCTCCGGAGGCACTACCCCGGCTCCATCGGTCACGCCATTCGCTGTGATTCCAGTCGCGGATACCGGCGTTTCTCCAGGAAACAGCTCGCCGGTGCAGGAGGCGTCCCAGACCATCGGGCCGGTGGCCTCGCCGGCCAGCTTGGTGAAGTAGAAGTAACCAGAGTCAATTGGAACACCTGGATAGGTCAAGGCCGCGTAACCGATGTAGGTGTACTGTCCGGGGGGCCAGGTGCCGGGGACGTTTTGTTGGCGAAGACGACTCACCACAATACCTACCGGCGGATTCATCACCAACGGGCCCAAGGAATTAACCCAGCTTCCATCCGGGAATTTGAGACCACCCCAAGCGTAAAACGGCATTTGGGGTCCGTGGTTGACAATGCCAGCATTAAACATAAAACTACCTCCCTGCGGAGGTATGATGATGGGCGGGTTGATCGGCGATAGAAGAATTTCGACGTTGGGGATAACGCTGGGTCCGGTCGTGATGGTCAGCACCGGGGCTGGGCCGACGGGGCTGCCGTAAGCGCCATAGAAGTAGACGTAACTATAGTAATTCACATCATCCTTGAAACCGATGCAGATGCGGTTGTCCAGCAAATCTGGAGTCCAGTTGTGAGCGCTCACATTCAGGGGGAAATCGTAATAGGAAACGTAACTGGGGAAGGAAACATTGTCGGTCAGCAGCACGTCCAGAGACAAGCTCCCAGGTCCCGCGGTCATACGCGTCCAGTTGTCATCGCCGCTGTAGTAAACGTCTACTACCGGGTTCAAATAAGGCGACCCGAAGGCATTTTCCAGAGTGCAGCGCAAGGACATACCGGTGATCTGAGCATTATCAGGGATCTGGGTGACGTCGAAGAGCAGATACCCGTCAACGTTGTACGAGCCGCTGTAATAGGCCCGATGGCGGTTGTCCTGCCAAGTTTGGGTGGGACTGATACTGACGCTTTCGAAAGCGGTGATCGCGTAGGTGTCATCCGTTTCCCGGATAATGGTTTGGGGAATGGAACCACCGGCGCTTAGATTGGGTACAGCCCCTTCTTGCGTCCCGTCGGCAGCTTGAGCGACCGGCAAGACGAGCAAGATGAGCAGAAAAAGTGTAGTGAACGACTTCATCAGAAACCTCCGTGAATTAGGATTATGGGACTATGCGGGGAATTAATCGGTTAAATATCCAAGTAGCCGATCATGGGTGGCTTTCCCAGGCAAGATAATATACTCATAATTATTGGATTTGTCAAGGAAAATTACATCCCCAAATAAATATTTTACAATTAACGATTGAACTCCAATGGTTACGTCTTTAGATAACGTTGGAAAAAAGCGTTGCACTTGGGGAAAAAAAGCATTATATTTGTATTTTTATGCTACAATTTTTTCTCCTCCGCGTGAATGCCAAAAGAAGAACTGAAATTCATTGAATTTCTGCGCAACAGCGGTCAGAAGGTCACTTTGGCCCGGCGCAAAATCCTCGAAGAGGTCTATCGGCACCATGACCATTTTAACGCCGACGATCTCTATCTGCGGTTGCAGGATCACAAAGCCAATGTATCGCGCGCTACGGTTTACCGCACGTTGAGTCTGTTGGAGCGTTGCGGTCTGGTGCGTCGGCTGGAAGGGGAAACTCGCAGCCTTTATGAGCACGTCCTGGGACATCCTCACCACGATCATCTGATCTGTCTGCGCTGCGGCAAGATCCTGGAATTCAATAATCCGCGCATCGAAGCCATGCAATTGGAAGTTTGCAAGGAATTCAGCTTTAAAATGGTTACGCACTCACAACAAATTTATGGTTTTTGCCGCAAGTGTCAGAGCAAGCATGTTTCACAATCTTAACCACCCTCCTTGTGTCCCACAGGTGCATCGGACGATTTCCGGAATAAAATTCATCCGCTGATATGACCTTTGTTCAGAAACTTCGTCAAACCGTGGGAACTTCCGGGCCGGGACTGTGCGTAGGATTGGATCCTGATCCGGCGCGCATTCCGGAAATCTTCCGCCGCGATCTCACCGGGGTGGCTCAATTTCTCCACGAAGTAATCGCTGCGTGCACGCCACTGGCCTGTGCCTTCAAGGTGAACACTGCTTTTTACGAAGCCTTTGGATCGCCGGGCTGGAGGGTTTTAGAGGAGATCGCCGCCGCGTTACCGGAAAAAAGTTTGCGCATCGCCGACGCCAAACGCGGGGACATCGGCAACACGGCCAAGGCCTACGCTGAAGCTTTTCTGAAGCACCTTCCTTTCGATGCAATAACGGTAAGTCCATACCTGGGCGGTGATGCTTTGCAGCCTTTTCTGAAGGACTTGGAGCGGGGCGCCTTCGTCCTGGCCTTAACCACGAATCCGGGATCTAAAGATTTGCAGTACTTTACCGATGGAAGAGAAACCTTATATCATAGAGTGTTAAAGCAGATCAGCACTTGGGCGCCGGAAGGCAATCTGGGGGCGGTTGTAGGTGCGACTCACCCGGAAGAATTAGTCCAAATTCGCAACGAGTTTCCCACCATCCCGCTATTGATTCCGGGCGTAGGCGCTCAGGGCGGGGATATAAAGGCGATCACCGATTTGGCGTATGGTCCGCAGTCGGGTTCCGTTCTGGTCAACGTTTCGCGGGGGATTCTCTATCCTGATCCGAGCTTGCCTTTTCCGGAAAACGTGGCGCAGGCCTGCCGATTCTACAGTAAAGCGTTGGGAACAAGCCAGCGCAGTGATAACGTGTAACTTATAGATAATACAGCCATATAAGAATGAAATCTACTATAAGCACAGACCGCGTTCGCGCGTTATTGGAAAAGTGCGGCGCCTATCAGGAAGGTCATTTCGAACTGCGCTCAGGCCGTCACAGCGGCGGTTACGTAGAAAAGTTCAGGTTGCTGGAGCATCCCGAAGTAGCCTCGGAATTATGCCGGGCCTTGGGCGAGGCGTTTCGGCATGTTACTGTTGAGCGGGTTGCCGGGCCGGCGTTAGGCGGCGTCATTATCGCGTACGAGGTGGCTCGGACGCTGGGTGTCCCTTGCGCCTTCGCGGAAAGAGTCGAAGATCGGTTGGAATTTCGCCGCGGATTTCAGTTCCGGCCGGGCGAGAAGGTGCTGGTCGTGGAAGATATCGTCACGACGGGCGGATCAGCGCGACAGGTGATCGAGGCCGTGCAGCAAGCGGGCGCCGAACCCGTAGGCGCGGCGGTGCTGGTCAACCGTTCAGGAAAACCGTTGGATATGGGCGTCCCGGCGGTATCTCTTTTAGACTTGGACATCCCCAGTTTTCCACCTGAAGATTGTCCTCTCTGCCGGCAGAAAATGGCGTTGCACGCTCCCGGCAGCAAAGGCACACAAAAGAGTTGAGATCTTTTCATACGCCGATTTGCACGTAATACTTCAGGAAGACTTGACTTCCTGAAGAAGGATATCCGTATGAAATTCTGCATTATAGCTTCTGGATCTGAAGGCAACTGCACACTGATCGAAGATTCCAGCGGCCAGTCCATCCTGGTGGATGTAGGGCTGTCCATGCGCCGCATCGCCGGAGTATTAGCCGGGCTCGGGCGCGATCTCTCCAAAATCAGCGCGCTGCTGATATCACATGAACATGCCGATCATCTGCGCGGAGCGGCAGTGCTGTCTCGTCGTCTTGACATTCCCATCTACACCAGCCCCGGCACCGCCAGTTTAATCAAACGATCATTTTCCGGGACCACCAGGATCTGCACTCTTAACGGCAATCCCACCCAGTTCGGCGCTTTGCAGATAGACGCCTTTCGCGTCAGTCACGACGCCAGTGAAACACTGGGATTCATCATCCAGGAAGGTGACACTCGATTAGCCATTGCCACGGATCTGGGCACGGTGGATCTGCCGACCTTAGCCCGCTTCCGGGAATGCGACGCCATCATTTTGGAAGCTAACCACGATCTGGACTTGCTCCTCTCCGGTTCTTATCCCTGGGATTTAAAACGGCGCATCCAGAGTAATTATGGGCATTTGTCCAACACGCAGGCAGCAGATGCCTTGATAAAGATCGCCAGTCCGCGATTACGATTAGTAGTTTTGGCGCATTTGAGTCAGGAGAACAACCGGCCGCATCTGGCTCTGAGAGCAGTCCGGTCTGCCCTGGATCAAGATGGCCACGCGCATATCAATGTAGTGGTGGCCGATCAATACCAGCCAACCACGCTATTCGAAATCATGTGAGACAATCGGAGTGACAACTCCCGATAAAAATCGGGCACATTCGGCGCGACAATACGGACCTATCCGCAGACCTGAAAAAACATGAAAAAAAGAGAGGAGTGGTTAATTTTAGGCGGCATAAATTGTCATGGGGGAAGGCTCTTCCCGTCTTAATATTGTATTTATTGGATTTAGGTCTTTTACCCCCCCTGTTTTTGATGTCAAATTGTGAGAAAAATATTTGAAATGTTCGTTTTTTTTGTTACATTATATATTCGTTAAATTTATTATCTTTTATTGATGACGTAGCAATTTACCGGCAAATCGGTTGAAAAGTTCTTCATAAAACAGTGCGCAAGTCTCCTGGAAAAATCAACCAGGTGACGCAGGTCAAATTCTAAAGACAACATCCTTAAAGAAGTAGGTTACATCCGGCAAACCGGGCCGGTGTACCCTGTCTATTAAATTCTACCGGGTCGAAAGGAATGAAGAAATGAGTAAGCGTATCTCCATCATCGTTCTTGCAGCCGTTGTATTGCTGTCGCTGATCGGCTGCGGCAAACCGCCGGAAGCTGAAATGCAGAAAGCCAATGCTTCATTTGACGCTGCCAAGGCCGCTGAAGCCGAGCAGTATGTTCCCGACATGTATCGCGCTGCCATGGACAGCCTGAACGCCGGCATGGCGCTCAAGCAAGAGCAGGATTCCAAGTTCGCTTTGTTCCGCAGCTATGGCAAAGCTAAAAACCTGTTTATCAAAGCTGACTCTCTGGCCGGTGTCGCCACCGTCGAAGCCGCCGCCGAAAAGGAACGCGTAAAGGCTCAGGTCAGCGATATGCTGGCCACCGCCAAGGCCGCTATTGATTCCGCCAGCACCGCTTTGGACAAAGCTCCGCGCGGTAAAGGCAGCAAGGCTGAAATCGAACTGATGAAGAACGACCTCACCGCCGCTCAGGCTGCTTATGATGACGCCATGAACGATTTCAACATGGGCAAGTATTTGCAAGCTCGCACGAAGGTGCAGGCGGTCATTGACCGGGCCGGCAAGGTTTCCGCCGACATCGAAGCCGCGAAAGCCCGCAAGTGGAAGTAGGCCCACACGAGTAAAATTCAACCCGTGATGAAAAGGGGCCGCCAAATCGGCGGCCCCTTGTGTAATGTGGATGTATGAAATCGGAGAAAATGGGGGATGAGTTTGGTTAAAGTTAAAAGAGCCAAAATGTATGCGCTGCTGGTCGTGCCCGGCTTTCTGGCTCTCATGATGTTCTGGGAAAGACAGGATCCTCCTGAAGCTCATCTGAAAAGCGCGCGGGCGGCGCTGGATTCAGCCGCCGCCAAAGGCGCGTTGCGCTATGCGGAAGAAGGCTACCGCGAAGCGGAACGCACCATGAAGAACGGCTGGATGGAGATGGCCCATCAAAAGGGGCGCGTGGCGATCTTTCGGGATTATAAAGTCGCGGATTCACTGCTTAGTGTTGCTGTGTCAAAAGCGAACTCGGCAGGGCAACAGGCCTTTGGTAAAAAGCGTGACCTGGAAACCCAGGCGCTTTCCGAGATTGCCAATCTGCGCAGTGAACTCAGCAATTGGCGTGAGGCGCTGGACGGTTCGCTGATGAATTTCAGGGCCGAAAACTACTGGTCTACCGCCGAATTGGGGTTGCAAGTCAGTGACCGGCTGATCCGCGAGGGGGAATACCTGGCAGCCATGGAAGCCATTGCCGACAGCAAGGATTCATTACGGCAACTCAGCCATCTTCTGGCTGAGTATTCCAACGATGAGGCGAGGCAACTTTCACATTGGCGCACCTGGGTGCAGGAAACTGTGGCATGGTCGCGAAGCACCGGCGGATATGCCGTCATTGTGGACAAATCGGCGCATAAGGCTTATCTGATCAAGGGGGGAAAGCAATTCCACCAGTATGAGTGCGAGGTGGGGTATAACAGCGCACGGCAGAAGGCTTTTGCGGGCGACGGAGCCACTCCGGAAGGTAAATACCACGTCGTCAACGCTCACAACGGCAGCAAATACTACCGCGCTCTGATGCTGGATTACCCCAATGCGGCAGATCGCCGACGATTTCAGGAAAACAAATCCAAGGGGATCATCTCACGTCACGCGCGCATCGGCAAGTACATTGAAATTCACGGCGGGGGTGGCCGCAACGAGGACTGGACCGATGGCTGCGTGGCCTTGACCAATCAGGAAATGGATCATCTCATGCGGTATGCGACGGCAGGCACTCCGGTGACCATCGTCCGCCGCACGGATAACTGGCCATGAAAACACACTGGAAAGGGATCATCCTCGCCGGATTGATATTAGCTTTGGGTATAGCTCTCTTCGGGATGATACTCACGGGCCGCAGGCCCTTTGCCCGACAGAATCCCGCCGTAGCCGCGCCGGTCATTGCTCAACTTCCGCAGGACAAGGGGATGGCGCAGAAGGAATTGCAAAAGGCGAAAAAAGCCTTAGCCGCCCTGAAACCCACCAAACCTTACATTGTCATAGACACGCACGCCAACCGGGCTTACCTGCGCACGCAAGACTCCATAATCTTCGAAGGAACTTGCTCGACGGGATCAGGCGGCGTACTGGTGGACAGCGCCACCGGCCGGAAGTGGATGTTCAATACACCGCACGGGGTCTTCAAGCTCAACAGCAAATTAGCCCATCCGTGGTGGCGCAAACCGGATTGGGCCTTCATCGAGGAGAACGAACCGATCCCGAAAGACCCCTCTGAACGTTACGACCCGGAGATGCTGGGCGACTTCGCCATGGGGTTTGGAAACGGCTACTTCATCCACGGCACTATCTATGAACGTCTGCTGGGCATCAACGTCACGCACGGCTGCGTACGGCTCGGTTCGGAAGATCTGAAAATCATCTGGGATAAGGTGCAAATCGGCACCCCTGTGTACATCTTTTAAGCTCCTATGCATTCACTCAGCCGCCTACTTTGGCCGACGACCCTGCTTATCATGGTTCTGCTGTTTTTCGGCTGTAAGTCGAAACCGCAATCGCAGACCGAAGGCCCCAAACCCTGGAATCGCGACCGCGCCTCCGCCGAATATCACCTCATTCAGACTGAACTGCAATTGGCCGATTCCGCCAAACCCTACTTTGTGATCAATCAGCCGAAGAAGAGTCTGGAGATTAGAGTAAAGGGCACTGTAGTCTGGAACACTCCCATCAGCGGAGAAGGAGATGAAATTGCGCAATTGCGCAGATTCATCTCAAAATTCGAGGAGGAAGGCACTCTGGTGCGTATGGTAAGCGGCAAATACCTTTTTGCGGCGACGGAGAAAAATCCCGATTCCGTCCTCTCGATTGTCAGCGAAGCATTGGGAGTCAATCAGGATTTGCTGCAGCGCGAGATTCCTTCGCGGTTTCAGTTGCTGTGGGAAAACGGGTTGGTGATGGATATCAGCACGACGGCGGCAGGCAAGCCGATATCACCCTTCAAGAATACACTGATGAAAGTCGGCCACGTTCTGAAAGCGCCTTTCGGTGAAGTGCGCCTGACATTGCACATGGATAAGGATAAGGCTGTAACGTTTTGGCGTGTCGTACAGGCCGGCACTCCGACGCTGGTCATTGGCGGTTAGCAATTGTTACTTCAGCAAAATCATTTTTTGCACTCCGGTAGACTCCCCTGCCTGTAACTTCACAAAATACATCCCTGAAGCCAATCTCGATCCATTGAACGTCAATTGATGTTCCCCTGCGTCTCTCCACCCCTCGGTCAGGATCTCCACCAATTTCCCGGAAATATTATAAACCCTCAGTTTGACATGGCTTGCACCAGGCAATCTGTACCTGATCTCTGTCGCGGGATTGAAGGGATTGGGGCGCACCGGTTCCAAACAGAAACCATTCGGCAGCGATCTTTGGATTCCAGGTTGCCTCCCAGAGATTTGATCGAAATAAAAAGCTCCCAGGTCGGCCAGAGTGCTATCGGGATCCAACGGACTGGAGGGATCTCCAGCATCAATGCAGGGGGAACCCGGGAACAAACTAAAGTTTCCAGAGGGTAGATCCACAAACTGCGGATCCAAGAAAATATTGTTGTAGAGGTCGCAGGAATCGCCATTGAGATTAATGGTAGATAGCAGCCCTAACCCGGCTGGAGCAGCGCCGTATAGGTTGCCTCCAGCATTGCCAAAAAGATCGCAATGTTCAATCGAGGCATTATTATAAGCTCCGGAAATGCCGGCGCCGCCCGCATTGTGAGCGATAATGGTGTTATAAATAATCGGCTGGCTGTTGTAGGTCAGGTAGAGGCCGCCTCCGCTCATAGCCGCATTCCCCACGATATCGCAGTTCGAGATCATGGGATCGGACATGCTGCAAAAGATAGCGCCGCCGAGGTTCTGCGAGACATTATTGCGAAAAACGCAGTGGTCAATAATGGGTGAGGACCAGCCGCACTTCAATCCCGCGCCGTCGGAATAGTAGGTGTTGCCTTGGATCAAACAGAAGCTCAAACGGGCGTTTGAAGAGTCCTGGATGACGACTCCGCCATAACTGTTGTATGAGATCGTGCAGTGAGTCAGTGAAGGGCTGGAATCGAAGATACGCACGCCGGTGTAGTCGTAAAGCGCGGTAGAGGTCGCCCCTGTAACTAAACAATATCCCAGAGCGTTGGAATCTGAGGCGGATGACTTGAATTCAAGATAAAACGCCGGCTGTAAACCTTCCGCTGGAAGGAATCTGATGCTGTCTTCGGGTGTACCAACGGCATGTAAATATCCGAAAATATCGAAATGGAAATCGCCGTTGAAGCGGAGGGTGGCGTCTGGCTGGATGATCAGCGAATCATTTGCCGCAACCCAGATGTTGCCATTCACCTCGTAGTTGATGCGCCCTTGCAAGATACCGCTGAGCGGCCCAATCAACGGGTACTGTTCCAGTATGTTGAGCATGATATGGATCGTGTCGGGGCTATTGGCGGCTCCAGGCGCCACGACGATAACATCCCCTTCAACCATCCCGACGGGAAGCCCTGAAATATCAGCGGACAGACTGACAGTAGACGTAGGCGGGGATTGTCCAGTTTCCGGTGAGGCGGTCAGCCAGGGGATAGCCTCGATTATCGTAAAATCCAGCGTATCCTCGCCGATATTGGCGATTTGAAGGGATTGCGCATAAGGATTGGTCCCGAGTTGAGCGTTTATTATCACTGAGTCGGGTGTGAGGAGCAAAATCGCGCCCGAAAGATTCAGCGTCACCGGAATCGTCTGAGGGTTTCCCGCAGCGCCGGGGGCGGTGATGATTATTGCCGCGGTGTACTGCCCCGCCACGAGGCCGGATTGATCCACAGCGACGGTTATCGTATCCACCGGCGGCACGGGACCGCCGAAGATTGGGGATACGGATAACCATCCGGCGTTTTCGGAAACAGAGTAGTTGTATAGTCCGATTCCATAATTATACAGTCTCAAGTTTTGCACCGGTGCAAGCGTACCGCCTACAGAGGCTGTGAACTCCAAATTGAGGGGATCAATCGTCAGCATGGGGAGCGGCGCCGGCAGATGGTGAAATCCCATATCCACGACGCCGGTATCCGGCAGATAATCAGTCCGGGTTGATCCCGGTTGTAAGAGTGAATCCGGACCCCCAGCGTTCACACAAGGCGATTGGATCGTTTGACCGGCGGCAAGTTGAGACAAAAAGCAATGGCCCAAGGGAAGGTTGACAAAATGGGGATCGGCCACGAAGTTACCAACGCCGATGTGAAGCACTTGGAGATCACAGTAGTTTACTGCGCAAAGAGGATCAATACCAGCCTCTTCATTTCCCCAGACAATACAGTTGGCCATAAACACGTTTAAACCGGCGATCAACATACTTCCGGGAAACGAGGTACCGGACAGGCCGGGATCTCCGGCTGTACCCTGATAGGAAAAAGACCCTCCAGCACCACCTAATCCAGAAGTTACCAAAGATAGGTTATGCCCGGTGAAGGTGGAGTTTTCAAGGATTAACTGGCCGGCGGGATCAATGTAAATAGCCTCGCCCATACCCCCGGCGGCGTTGCCGCCATTGCCGCCATTGCCGCCTTGGGCATATCCGCTGACACCCAGAGAGATGGCATCGCCGCCATCACCTCCAGAGCCCCCTGCGGCATCGCCAATGATGTTTTGATCGAAGAGATTGTTGCGGATGAACACGTCGGAGGCAAGGCCACAGATGACTCCACCGGCTCCGACGATTCCCACACCCCCCTGGCCGGCATCGCCGCCTTGTGAATAATTATTGGGGGAAGCGATGCAATCCGCCAACCCCCCTTGTCCTCCAACGCCACCCTGAGCGTCGCCGACACGATTATTAAAAAAGACATTATCCGTGATGATCGCAGACGCATGATCCAAAAAAATCGCTCCGCCCGCGCCGCTGGCCGCGTCGCCTCCTGATGCGCCGTCGCCTCCGTATAGATCGAATGTCCCGCTGTAGGAGAAATGATCTCCGCCCCAGCCTCCTGTTCCCCCGATGACAGTCCCGGTGCGATTGTCTCTGAACGTGCAGTGAGAGATGATCGGCGCCGACCAAAGCGCGTAGATCGCGCCGCCGTGGCCGGAGGCGGTGTCCGGCGCGGAAGAGCCGTTGGTTCCACCTGAATCCGGTACATAGCTGGGTAGACCGTTTTGTCCGGGGAGACCGACAACGTCGGCGGTGTGGTTGAGGGCAACCAGGCAGTGAAGAAGGGAGACGCGCGAAGAGTAGCGCAGATTCAGTACTCCGCCGCCGGTGAAATCCTCCGGTCCGAGGAGTCGCGAAGCCTGGCCGTAGGACAACTCGCAGAAGGCTAAATGGGAGCTGTCCTGAGCGCTGGAATCGGTGTTGACAAAGTCTATTCCATCCCAGGGTTGGAGCGTGTCATCGGCCGTGAAGATAATGGAATCCTCAGCCGTCCCAACCGCCAGCAACTGCCCTTGACAACGCAGATAATAGTACCCCTGGAACAGCACCTCCACACCCGGTTCGATCTGCAAGGATTGATCGGAGGGGATAGTGACGTCGCCTGTGATTAAATAGGGCGAACCGACGACGGTCCAAGAACCCCCGACCGACCCGCCGGGGATGATGGTTTGGGCCTGGACCAAGCCTGTCAGTATGAATATCATCAGTGTAAACGCCGGCATTCGCATGGCTGCCTCAGGGTCAGGTAATTCTGCAACTCCGGTTGATTTTCAAATATACGAAAAATTTACGGCATTGTCAAGGAAGATCCAACTGCGGACCTATTTCAAGTCACAGTTATTAGATTGTAAAAGAAGCAGATAAAAATTAGGGGCGACCCGTTTGGGCCGCCCCTTGACATTACGCAAACCTCTCGTGAAGAGTGAAACGCTTTTACTTCACCAGAGCCATCTTACCGGTGGCGACGTGGGATCCGGCGGTCAGGGTGTAGAAGTACACGCCTGAGGACAATTCGGATCCATCGAAGGTCACCTGATGGTTGCCGGCTTCACGTTGGCCATCCACCAAGGTGGCGACTTCGCGGCCGCTGGCGTCGTAAACCTTCAAATTCACGCGGGAAGCTTCCGGCAGCGTGAAGCTGAGGGTGGTTACGGGATTGAACGGGTTAGGGGTAGCATTCACCAGAGTGAAAGCATCCGGGGTTGTAGCCATGATTTCGCCCGGGAACGGTTCGCCGTAGCAATCATAGTTATTCACCCAGGGGGAACCCTCACTACCGACTGCCGTCTTCGTGAAAGTGAAGAAGCTGGAGTCAACAGCAGGATACACCTGGGAAGCGGTATTGGCGTAGCCCAAATAGGTGGTCACGCCAGCCGGATGGGTCGAAGGGATGTTCTGGATGCGCAAACGCGAAATGGTGACACCCACCGGCGGATTGATCTGCACGGGACCCAGAGTGGGGCCGCTGTAGAGGCCGCTGGGGTATTTCATGCGAGCCCAGACCCAGAAGGGAGCCTGCGGGCCGAGGACACGCCTAACGGAAGCGTTGAACTGGAAGCTGCCGCCGCCCGGTCCAATGACGATGGGGGCGCCAACTGGTGTCAAGGTCACGTCAAGAGCCGCAACTTGAGACTGAATGTGCAGATTTTTGGTCTGAACCACGAGAGCGCTGTTCAAGCTTGCCACCGGTACACGATGATATTTGACCGGGTTATTGGTCCAGGTGCCTTCCGTCTGTAAGACGTTTCCGGCATCCTTGTCCACGACATACTCGATGTGGCAATAGGTGTCAACCTTCTTGGCCATCGTGGGGGTTAGTTCTGACCAGCAGGAACCGGCAGGAGCGCCGTTCGCGGTAATTGTTGAGGTCACGTTGGTGCCTTGCGTCCAGTTCAGACCGCCATTGGTGGAGTAGCTGACGAAGATTTCGCCAGACGGCATGAAGTTGGGGGCGGCCGACAAGTGCAATGTGTCGGTATCGTAAACCTGGTACATGCAGTACAGGTTGCCATTGGCGGCCTGACCCAGCGTAGGACGCTGAGCTTTGACATTCCAGGCGCCGCAATCTACGTTGTTGTTGAAAGCGAAGTAAGATTCGCTGCCTACCACGCGGAAGCTATCAGGGTACTGCTGTGACCAGTGCCAGATCAAACTGGCATTCCAGTACGAGGTGCCTTCGATGGCGAAGTAGCTGCGGGTGGTGAAGACAATATGCGCCCAGTTGCTGGCATCAATAAAAGCTCCCAAGCAGGTGTAGGCACGCAGAGTGTCCTGATCGGCGGCCAGAGTGTCAGGCAGTAACGCAAGGTTCGGCGGGAGGAAATGTGTCAAATTGACTCTGGCGGCGAAGTTAGGATTCAAGCCATCATCGTCAATCAAGTAGTAGACGTCGTTGTCGAGTTGCGAATAACTGCAGTCGGGATTGGGTTGGCCGCTGGCCGGGAATTTCAGGTTGCGAGTCCAGGCCCACAGGGTTTTGTTGCTGCCCGCAACGGGTGAAACGGCCACATCGCCGGCGATGGTCATGGTCCAGTCAATTTCTTGCCAGGTTGGGTTGTATGTCATCGTCAACAAGGTGGGATTGTAAGTTGCCCAATTATACCACATGCGTTGAGGATCGCCGGCTGCCGCCACCTGATTCGTGGAGAAAATGTGCAGGCGCTGATTCTGGCCAATCTGCATACGCGGCCAGATGATCTGAGTCTGGGAAGGATTCACAGGACCTTGGAAATCCAGGAACGCGCCGGCATGGGGAATCAGATCCATAGAGGTCGCGGTGATCGGAAGAGTCGGGGTGGCGTTCGTGGTGTTGTGATAGCACGGGAAACCGGCTCCATTGGAGCCTACGTCCATGTTCACGAAACCACCGCGCAGAGAGGATTCCACTGCCACACCGGTGAAGGGGAATACCCAGGTGCCATTGGGGTCAACGCCGTTCCACCAAATATGGCGATTGATCGCGGTAGCCTCTTCGCCCTTCATCCAGGAGAATTGACGCCAACCGTCGGGCTCAATGGTGTTCATGCGGCCGCAGGTGCCGTTGTGCTGATTTCCATACCAGGTGTTGCCGACCATGATAGTGTCGCCGATGAGGTCGGCTTCATCAATAGCAGGAACTTCGGGAATCACCGACGGCGCCACCGTGGCGTTGACGGTTTCATCACCGGCGAGGGCGGGGTAATTGACTGCGGGACGTTTGGCGTCCCGAGCCACCCCAAAAGCCAGCGCCGGCACTAAAGCGACAAGCGTAAGAATGAGAATGAACTGTTTCATAGCATACCTCTTGTTAAGTGTTGGGTTTGGTTGTAGGTTCTGCAGACTTCTAAGTTACTATGTAAAGATTATTTTCAATGAGGTTTACTTAATATAACAATTTTTCCACCGTTTGTCAAGTAACTTTTAAGAAATCGGATAATTTTATTCATGTTGCGTTACAAACTTATCAATCCGTTTCTAAACGATCCTGCCTGAGAGAAGGAACTGGGAGTGCAGCACGACGCTACACTCCCAGTTCTGATTGTAATCCAGCACGAAGATGGTAGTGCAATATATGCGCTATTTCAGCAGCACCATCTTGCCTGAAGAGACAAATTCATCCGCCGTGAGTGTATACAGGTACAAACCGGAAGCCAAATCGGATCCGTTGAAAACGACTTGATGATTCCCCGACGTTTGCGGACCGTCAACCAGAGTGGCCACCAATCGTCCGTTGACGTCGAAGATTGAAAGTCGTACCCAAGCCGCATGCGGTAAGGCATAAGGAATTACGGTTGCCGGATTGAAGGGGTTGGGGGTGTTCTGTCCCAGTTCGAATGACATCGGTAAAACTCCTGGTTCAGGGTCTTCAACACCCAGCAATGGCTGAAAGTCGGCGCGTACGAAGAAGTCGTAACTGGTATTCTCGACAGTCGTTCCAACTTTGGTGAAATAGTGTCCCTGGCCGTGAACCGAAGGGGCGCCGGTGAGTTTGGGATCTATAGCCGGTGAAGACAACACTTCAAACCACACCCAGAAGTCGGTGTTGTTGTTCTGCAGGTAGCTGACATTATCCAGAGGAATCACCTGCCAGTTGGGGTAGATGGTCGAGACCTGAGTCTCGAAATTCGTGATTTCTGGACCTGGCGCATTGGCGGTGCCGGCTTGGAATAGATGAACGCGTACCGTTCCTATGGATTCAAATTTGGCTTTCAATTGCAGGGCGTTCATCGGCACGGGGATGCCGTCAGCCTGGGGTGTAAATTTGATACAGGCTCCGGAACCGGGAATATAGCCAAAAAAGTTGTGGAAAGGCTGATAGCTGTATTGCCGATTATCGTATCCGAATTCCAACAGATTAGCGCCGGTAATTTCCACCTGGCCGGCGTAGCTGGTGTCGTTTCCGGCGGTTTGGTCGTCCCCCAGCGAAGTGAATGCCTTGACGGTATAAGTACCCGGTGCGGGGTTATTCCA
Organism: Calditrichota bacterium; assembly: GCA_020051775.1. Lineage (GTDB taxonomy): Bacteria > Electryoneota > B3-LCP > B3-LCP > B3-LCP > JAGVQJ01. Next base: position 37,975 of record JAGVQJ010000011.1, read on the forward strand.
ATTGAACGTTGATAGCGCCATCCCATTGACAGGCACATTCTGCGGGTAAGGGAAGATGGGGATGGGCGTATTGTTATTCAAACGCCAGGAGATGGGGATAGATGGCTCCATTTGCATGCCGAGATTGTGAACTTCAACCGAGCCGTGGATGGTACTCATATAGGCCGAAGTGGGCATGGGAATCCAGAGGTTGAGGGCAGTAGCGTCATGGCTGGGGATGCGTTCCTCGCTGATCATGACGTTATCTACAAATAGTCCCGCGCCAACATAGGCATCGGCATTGGATTCGAAGTAAATTCGTAATTGCACTACGTTGCCGCCGTAGGACGACAGATCAATGGGTTTCTCGGCGATCTGGGAGAAAAGAGTGTAATTTCCGGGGACGTCCGTAGCGACTTTGTTGGAATCGCCGAGGCCAAAGGGATTGGAGTAGTAGTACCAATTTCTGCCGGAGTCCGGCGAGACATGAACCGTCCAGAAATCGAGACCGCTGGCAGCAGTATCCGGATCATTCAGATTCATTTCACCGCGCACGTAAAAATCTGCGGCCAGACGGTAGGAATCCGGGGAAAAACTACGCAGATCAATGCGTGGAGAAACCAGCGCATTGCGCAATTTTGGTACGTATTGTTCGGCGCCATCAGCCAGACGCATGACATGCGAACCGGTGGGTGGGGGCGGGGTGGTAACGGTGGCGATATGCCATAAATTGCCGACCGAGCCCATGCCGGATTCCACCACCAGTTCGCGTGGAATCGCGGTTCCTTCGGCGTCGTTCGACAGGTAGACGCTGGCGCCGTCGTGCAGATTGATGTTATCTATAAAGAAGCCTTTGAGTGCGGGTTGATTGCGGGTGCAGACTTCTTCATCGCTGGCGAATCCCCAACGAACTTTTACTTGTGAGGTAATAGCAGCAGAGGGGATGCTGGCGGTGCAATGTAACCAAGCGCCTGGAGTGATACCCCCGGAGAAACCCGCCCAGCCGGGGATAGGCACTCCAAAGTAATCTGGTGGATAATACATCATCCAGGTGAAGCCATAGCTACCCAGACTGGTGTAATTGTAGGCCGGCGCCTGCACCGGCAGCACCGACCAGGTCAGGCCGTCGTTGCTGGAAATCCAGACATTGCCGCCATCGTAACCATCATAGTGAGTGTTGATAGGAGGAGGAGGCGGTGACTCGATAGACCAGAAGGCGTCAAACTCGAGGACTGCATTACTGGCACCGACCATATTCAAATCAGGAGACACCAAGTATTGCAGCCACTTGTCGTCGTACCCCTGCAGAAGCGGGTCTCCAACCCACCAGGATTGGCCGGTCGTTCCATAGTGGTTGAAGTCGTCTTTGTGCCAAGTCGCTTGCGAAGTAAGATCCACCGTCGTCCAATCGCCCATGCCATTCTCGAAATCTTCCCATAGGACTAACGTATCCGTTTCATCCACTTCACGAATCGGCGACTGTTCAGGGATTAGACCGCTGGTGTAGACGGTCAGGGTGGGGGCCTGGGAATAAAGATAGGTTCCGGCCGCCAACAGCAGCACCCCAAAGGTGCACAATGACATGATTTTCAAGAAGTTGCGTGTCATAACGCCTCCATAAATTTTGGATTTTCCAAGTATTTCTGTGCATGCTTCCCTTGTTTGGAGACTAAGCTACTCTTTAATAGTAAAGCCTATGTCAACCAATAACAGGAGTAACTCTATCTAATAGATTAACGAAAAAAAAAGAAAAAAACAAGTGAATAAATACACTTTATTTTTTACAGCGTGTGACGCCGGTCTGGGCAGAATTTACCTACTCGTTAGAGGAGCCATAAAAAGCAAGGGGCGCACACACCGGGCACCCCTTTTACTATTACCCGCAAACTCGCGCCACGCAGTGGTCCCTGCGGGAAAGCAGTTTGCGTAAAGAGTAGCGCAGCTACTTCATTAACACCATCTTACCTGTGGCGGAATAGGACCCGGCTTGCAGGGTGTACAGATACACGCCCGAAGATAGATTCGATCCGTCGAAGGTCACCTGGTGCTGGCCGGCTTCACGCAGGCCGTTGAGCAATTCTGACACGAGACGGCCGTTGAGGTCATAGACGGAAAGACTCATGTGCGCGGCCTGTGGTAATGTAAAGTTGATCGTCGCGGCAGGGTTGAACGGGTTGGGGGAGACAGCGTAGCTGAATTCAACCGGCATCAGGACATTGCTCACAGTTTCGGGATCGCCCACCGACCCTGGATGATAGAGGCCGACGCAATTGACGGTGTCTGAATTCAAAGATTCGTGCGCGCCATCATCCTGCGCTCTAACCATGTAGAAAGCCCGGACGTTATAAGTTTGTTGATGCAGGGTGATTTCATCATCTGTGAAGGAATTAACCGTGTGCGGAACGGTCGCCAGAGGTAAAAAAGTATCGTCCTCTTGAGGCGCCGAATTCTGAGTCAACATGCGATATACGCGATATAGAGCATCACCATAGTGCATATCCGATTCTTGCCTGGCTTCCCAGTCCAGGTGGGGGTGATCGCTGACCGAGGAGATTGTGAGATGCTCGACCGGACAGGGGCGGGGGTCGCTATCATCGAGGAAAACAAGCGTAGTGATATGACTCGGCATGGCGCTGGCATAGCCGGTGGTAATGATACTCTGTGAACCAAGTCGATTTAAATCGGCGAAAATTACATCCAGGTTATGCGTAACCAATCCGGGCAATTCGTTCGTTTCCCAGGCGGGTGCGTCGTCAAAAACATCAGATCCTGAGTTGGCTAAATTCTGATGGATCGCCACAACTCCTTCGCCACCGTACACCAAATCGGGATAACCATCGAAATTATATTCTCCCAGGGCCAGACAATTTTCATAGGAATCTGTGGTTATAACCTGATCTGGACTTTAGGGGAATAATCCGGTACCCAAGTTGAGAAAGACGCTGATTTCATTTCCAAAGGAGATTGCGATGTCATTGTAATCGTCTTGATTCAAGTCACCGACTACATAATCATAGAGGTAACTGGTGGGATAGGGATCAACGGTCAAAGTCTGCCGCAAGGTGAAGAACGGAGACGTGCCGCTATTGCTGTATATTTCAGGGCGTTGCCGATGGAGGAGACGCAAAGCTCATGTACGGAATGATATGGCAGATAATCCAAATCTACAAGTTTGACTTCATCGGCATCTCCCCCATTGTCCAAGGTCGTTTGCAATGACAGCGACCCGCCATTGTTGATGTGGACGTAGACATAGGGCGGGTTATTATAATCGGACGAAACCAAATCTTCATAAGCGTCGTTGTTGATATTTCCAAATGCAATCCAGTGATTAGTACCACCAGACAATTGGAACAAGAATGTGAGAGGGTTTACTGTTGTGTAGTTATTAGACCAAATTTCGCCCGCACCGGTTCCCAGGGCGAGATCCCGATGCTCCGATCCCAAATGTCCAAAAGCCGCCTGATGCGCATAGGGCAACTCTGTGAAACCACCGTAAAAAAAACCTGGATTTGATTGCCCTTCATTATGCATGCAACCAACGTCATTAGGCTCGATCGGTACGAAGAGATTTTCGACCACCAGGTCAAGATAGCCATCTCCCGTCACATCTTCCACAGCGATGCTGCTGCCGCCGATATTCGGATACTCTGCGGGTGTTTCATTGGGCTGAGCATTCAGCGTCACGAACCCGCCAAGCGCCGTTACAACCAGTGCCAGAAGTAAAGTTTTCACTAACATTTCAATACTCCTTCAGTTAATTGGGTTTCAAGTTGCTAAATTAAAGTTGCTGTTGAAAAATTATTCTTTTGATTTTCACCTCCTTTCGGATTATTATTTCATCAAAATTGCCTTCTGCACCTGTACCTGCGAACCTGCACGCAGACGAATTAAATAAACTCCGGAAGAAAGATTCTCAGCATTCCAGGGCAGTTGATATTCTCCCGGTATTACTCGCTCAGTTCGCCAGGTAAAAACTTCCCGGCCCAGGAGATCATAAATCTTGAGGTCCAAGTCAGAAATTTGACCGACATCATAAGTAATTATTGTGGTGTTATTGAAGGGGTTAGGTTGGGGTGGATAAAGAAACAAGCTCTTGGGCAAGATTATTACGGGAATAGGTTCGGAAGAGGAGGAGATCTGTTCCCAGTCAGTCAGTTCACGCATGCTGAAATTTGCTAAAATTATATTCTGCTTTCCATCGTTATCTGTGTCGAAAATTGAAGGATTCATATAGAAGCCATAATATTCAGGAGGGCTTGACCACACATTCGCATAGTTATCATTGTATCGCGACCAGAGTAATATCTGGGTAAACGGAGGGTTAACCGCACCGAGAAAAACGGAAACGACCGTGGGCTGCCCATCCACCACTCCGAAATCCGATTCATTCGGGCCGGACGGCGAGCTGGTTGTATCCTGCCATTCCACGTAACCCGTACCCATGCCAGTGGCCTCCCAGATAAAAGCTGAACCGCCTCCTCCCGCTTTTAAGCCGCCGGCGAACAGTTCATTCTGCCCATCATTGTCCAAGTCGGCAATAACTGGGGTGGCACAGGTCAGGGGCGAGCCGGTGTACAGCCATTCTGTGGTAAAGTTTTGGGGGGCGGTGGTGTCGTAGCGAAAATATTCGATATCCCAGGGATAACCGTAGGATGGATAAGACTGGCCGGTTACGATATCAACTGCGCCGTCATTGTCGAAATCACCCACCGCCAATCTAATCTCAAGATAGTCCGAATAGAGCCAGGTTATGGAAGAGAATACATAAGTGTACTCAGGAAACCAATTTTTCCAGATAAATTCATCTACCTTATAAGCGTAACGAGGATGTATCTGCAAATAACCCGAGAGTGAAGCAATTTCAGGGATGCTATCCTGATCCACGTCGGAAGTTTCAATGTCCCAGACCGCATAATAGAAGTGGAGATTGGAGCGAAAGGCGAAATACACTCCCGGGTCGTAAAATTCCCACAAATAAGCATAACCGAGTGTGTAAATCAGTTCGTTATGCCCATTCTGATCCATGTCGTCAATCAATAGGGAGGTCAATGCGGGGGGATAATCTGGGTAAGTCCAGAACGGCTCCTGCATGAACAGCTCGTACTGGTTGTCGCCGGTGCACTTGTAGATCAGCATGTAAGCCGTGTCAGCGTAGAGAGAGTCCTTCCACCAGGTAACCAGCTCGTTCAAACTGTCGCTGTCCAGGTTACCCACCACGCAGCGATCCATGCCGTAGGGCCTCGGTTCGCTCTGCCACACGATCTGGAAGTCGAACTCGCTTACGTGCCGCGGCGGAACGATCTGCTTGGATGATTGGGGCAGAAACCCGGCATTTTCCTGCAAGTCCAGGCAGCCGCCGTGGTGGCGCAGAGTGTCAGTCGTGCCGTCGGCCAGGGTCACGGCCAAGTCAGGGAAGGTCATCCAGGGGTTGCCGCCCAGGGCTAGTGATTGGATCGGCTGGCTGTAGGTCTTCACCCCCTGCGGTTTGGGCGCATACCCCTGCCCCTGGAAGATGTAAATCTCCAGGCGATTGCCGCTGAAGCGGGCAATATCCGGGTAGCAGTCGTTGTTGAAGTCGCCGCACAGGACGTTGGGCGGGGTGTGCCGGTAGTCAATCCGGCCGTGATCGGCGGGCTTCAAGCCAAAGTCAAGGGGGCCTAAGTATCCCTGGGCAAGAGCCGAAGCGCAGAGAACCAACGGTAGCAGGAGGGACGCAAGGAAGCGCATGATAGCCTCAATCTGAATGATGTTCCGAAGTATAGTATAATAGGTCAATATCACTAAATCAAGTGCAATTAATTGCATTTTTCGTACAAAGTAAAAAATAAGAAGGGGCGACCCATCGGATCGCCCCTTGTACTATCATCCGCAAACTCGCAAAGCAGTTTGCGTAAAGAGCAGCGCAGCTATTTCATGAGTACCATTTTACCCGTGGCGGAATGCGATCCAGCTTGCAGGGTGTAGAGATACACGCCTGAAGACAGATTCGATCCGTCGAAGGTCACCTGGTGCTGGCCGGCTTCACGCAGGCCGTTAACCAGGGTGGCAACCAGGCGGCCCTGCACGTCGAAGACGTTCAGGGTCACTTTGGCGATTTCCGGCAGAGAGAAGCTCAAGGTAGTAGCCGGATTGAACGGGTTGGGATTGGCGCCCACCATGGCGAAGCTGGCCGGAGTCGAAGCCAGGATTTCACCGGGGAACAACTCGCCGCCACAGGAATTGTCTGTGAACCACGGGCTGGTAGCGCCGACGGCCAGTTTCTGGAAGGTGAAGAAGCTGGAGTCAATGGCCGGGTACACCTGCGAAGCGGTGTTGGCATAGCCCAGATAGGTAGTCACGCCAGCCGGATGGCTGGCCGCGATGTTCTGAGTGCGCAGACGTGTAATGGTAATGTTCAACGGCGGATTGATCTGGACGGGACCCAGGGTCGGGCCGCTGTAGGTGCCGTTGGGGTACTTCATGCGAGCCCAAACCCAGAAAGGCGTCTGAGCGGGGCCGTGGTTCACAACTGCCGCATTGAACTGGAAGCTGCCGCCGCCCGGCTGGACGATGATGGGGGGGCTGACGGGCGTCAGGGTGACGTCCAGAGCCAAGGAACCGCCGCCCAGCTTGGTGCGGATCATGATGTCGCCGGTTTCAGAGTTGCGGAAACCCGACCACACGCCGGTGAATTCCCAACCCTGACGGGACTGCGGTACGGTGGTGGTATTGTCCACACCGATCGGAGCAGTCAAGGAATCTTGCATCTGCCAGGCCACGTAGAAACCGCCGCTGGCGATGTCGAGGTTCGGCATGCCGCCGTACCACTGGCCACCGGTTGCGGTAGCGACGTTGGCCGTCCACAGCACGGTGCCGGGATAGCCATTGGGGCCGTTGTCATCCAAAACCTGGGCGGTGAAGTTATGCGGTGTACCAGTGAAGGTGGGGATAAAGAAGCGCACGCAGTCAATGTGCGCCGGGTATGAAGGCGGTACGAAGTGTTGACCCAAACCGCCATTGCCACCCTGCCAGCTCCAGCCCTGTTCGCTGACGCCGTCGTCATAACCCATAGTGCCCGGAATGGTGATTACGCCCATTTCGGCTTGTTTCAGGTTGTTATTGGGGTTCATGTCGCCGGTTAACGTGGTCGTAATCTTGTAGAAGTAGGTGCCTGTGGCCGCAGCGGTCCAGGCGGGGGTGAAGTTGACCTGCATTTCAGCGTTGGGAGCCAACGTTGTGGAGATGGTCTGGGATTGATTGTAGACCACGCCGCCACCGACCAACTGCAACGTGCAGTTGACTTGGAAGCCGGTTTCAGGCGAGTTGCCGGCGTTTTTCACCCAGCCAACAGGATTAACGGTGCCGCCCTGCAGTACGAAGATGCCTTCGGAATTGGCATTGGCCGCACCGATAGAGGCCATGTCATGAACGACAACGGTCGGATTGGAGGGGTGCTTCCAGAAGATGGCGTTGTTGGAGGCGGGATAAACGTCGTTGGAGTGCTTTAAGCCCATGGTTCCGCTGACGTTTTCGATGCCCACCAACAAGTCGTTGTTACCCACTGTACCGGTCTGGACGCCATGTTCGAAGGTGATGTTGCTGTCCAGACGGCTCATGATAATCTGGAAGGTGTGAGAACCGCCGGTGTTCCAGGCGGGGACGTTCGTCCAGGAAATCACGCTGCTGTCAGCATTGTTCCAGCGACGGCACTGGCCGCCCACCGACATGTCGAGGTCGGCTTCGTAGCAGGCCAGGAAGTCGTTTGGCGCGGTTGTCAACGGGATGTTGTTCGGGAACGGCGAAGCCGCGTTGAACGGCTGGCTGAACTCGATGTAACCGTTGGATCCGATCCAAAACTGGGTTACGTCATACCAATAATAGTGGAACGTGAAGCCAATCGGGAATGGGCCCACGTAGTTGTCGTCACCCAGGCCAGGGACCAAGGTGCCGACGACGCTGATGTCTTTCCAGGCAAACGGCTGGCCGCCCGGTTCGCTGCTTGCTTTCCACGTATACCCGTAAAGATCCGGACCGCCAGAGTCCACGGCGGAAGGCTCGTAGCCCCAGTTGCCCAGAGGGCTACTGGCGAAAGCCATACCAGCCAGACAAATTACCATTAAAAAACTTAAAACTGTGCGACGCATACTGACCTCCTTAAAGTTAGATGTGTGCGGGAAATGATCGCCCTGGAAACGTTTCCAAGGCGTGATTAAATGGTCAGAATCAGCTCTGTTGTAAAGCGCGAAGTCCAATTTAATAATTTTTAAAGCAAAAAGCAAGAGATTTTTTCAATCGAATACGATTTTTTTTATAGTTGTCCCATAATTCACATAAATCGGCGCCGTAAGACGACCAGAGGA
>JAGVQJ010000131.1 GCA_020051775.1 Calditrichota bacterium
ATTCCGATAATCCTTGGCAAGCTGCTTCAATTGATCGTATATACCCCCCAGATCCGGCGATCCGCTGCCACCGCGGTACTGAGCAAAAAGCGCCTCTGCCTGTCCCGATTCAACGGCCAATATCACAGCCGGAACGGTTTCAGGGTTATCGGCGACGGCAACCTGCCGCGGTATCCCGACCAAACTCAGTATCAACACCGCGGCCAGGATTAAGCTGAATGTAAGAGCGGCTTTCATGGTACCTCCTCGAAATGAACCATTTTTATTCCTATCTGGCTGTTATACTCTCCCCGTTCCTGAAAGTTGCCGCAGAACTCTGCGGTTTAAATATCGCTTTGCTCAAGTTGTCAGTTCCCTGCCTGCTGGAGACGAAAAAGGCCATAACCCTGCAAAGGCAGAATAAATTGCTTGACTTTAGCTTGAAAATTAACTATACTGGCAGAGGTATTGCCATCGGAGAGGGCCTTTTCAATACATGAATGACAATCAACCAGACTTGCAGGACCAGGAATCCTCCGGGCGGGAGGCTGTCCTGAAGAAAAATATTTTCGCTGTCGCCAGCGGCAAAGGCGGAACGGGTAAATCTACGTTTGCCATTAACCTCTCTTTGGCGCTGACAGCTTTAGGTCATGAAGTGATTCTGGTTGACGCTGACCTGGGTGGAGCGGATATCTCCACGCTGTTGGGCATTTCCTCGCCAAGGTACACTCTCAAGGACTTCATTCAGGGAGACGTAACCTACCTATCTGAAATTTTGGAAACTACCCCCTCGCCTCGGCTTCGGCTGATCTGCGGCGGCACGGATATCGTTTCGGTATCCAACCCCTATTACCAACAAAAGTTGAAACTTATCCGCTCCATCAGCCAAATGAAAGCGGGCTATATCGTGGTGGACCTGGGGCCGGACATCACTTTCAACAACCTGGACTTTTTCAACAGCGCACCCGTCGGTTTTCTGGTCACCCAGAATATGGATGCCATGATCCTGGGTTTCTACCGCTTTTTGAAAGCGGCCTTTGTACGCCGCTTGAAACAAGAATTCCGCCATGACGACTATATCTTAAGTATCATCAATGATTTCCAAAACCGAGGCTGGAGCCATGCGCGCCGCGATCTGATCGGATCCATTCGCGCCGCCAGCCGGGAAGCTCATGTCAAACTGGAATCCATGCTGGTTACCTTCCAGCCCAAATTGGTCTTCAACATGGTGGAATCCTCAGGAGCGCGTAAAACCGCCGATCAAATGTTCAGCTTCATTCTGGAGAACTTCGGATTTAGACTGCAAACCGCTGGCTTTATTCCCCGCGACCGCGACGTGGAACGCGCCTACGCCCGTAACGAACCTTACCTCCTGCGCTTCCCCCGCAGCTCAGCCTCGCAAGCCCTTTTCGACGTACTGGCGGCCTGCAACCTGAACTGCACCCCCGACGGTGTTCGCGTGCCGCGATTTTCTGATTTTCTGGCTTACCTGAAGTCGGAAGCGCCGGCTTGGCAGTTATTGAAGATATAATCATGACCGAAGAAGAAAAAAAACAGGCCGATCGCGATTTGGACCGGCGTCGCGGCTCTGACCGCCGCCAGACCCAGATTGATCCTGCCGACCTGCCCTTTCCCGACCGCCGTAAGGGCGACCGTCGCCAGATGGATCGCCGCGTTATGTCCGAAGAAGAAAGAGAGGCGTTGAAGAAGATTATCGTGCCGGATGAATCGAATCCGGAAAAAACCACCGAAGATTGATTGCCATCGGTCATCGAACACAAACGTCACGCCTCGGATAATCGCTTATCCGGGGCGTTTTTTCTCTTCAAGAGGCAACTTTCGAGGCTGCCAAGAGTTTATAGAAAAAGGTCTGAACATGAATTTAAGTAAGGAGATCCTCTATGAACCTATCAAAATTGTTGGCACTCTTGCTATGCCTCGGCATGACCACGCCTTTGTATGCAGGTGTTATTATGACGATGGTAGATAACCATTCGCAGCATCCCGGCGACCAATCCACCAACCGCATTTACCTGGATAAGGATCGCGTGCGCATGGAAATTACCGGCAGCAGCGATAACCGTGTGGCGCTCTACCGGCAGGATAAGAACCTGTTCTGGATTCTCGACCTGAAGGAGAAAACCTACCTCGAATTTACCAAAGCAGACGTGGAGCGAATGGGACAGCAGATGGACGGAGCCATGAAGCAGATGGAAGAGGCCATGAAGGATATGCCCCCGGAACAACGCGCCATGATGGAAGGCATGATGAAAGGCAAAATGCCCGCCTCAGAATCAAAAGTGACCTTTAAGAAAGTAGCCTCCGGCCAGCAAGTTGGCCAATGGACGTGCGCCCAGTACCAGGGAGACCGGAATGGTAAAAAAGTTCAGGACGTCTGGACGACCGACTGGAAATCGCTGGGAATTACCGAATCCGATTTCACGGTTCTAATGGAGATGAGCAAATTCTGGGAAGGTTTAAGCAAGTTCGCCACCAGCCATTTCAAGATCTCCGGTGATCAAGCAGCCGAAGATCAATATCCCGGCGTACCGGTTAAAACCGTGGATTACGAGGACGGCAAAGCCGCCGGATCCAGCGAATTGCAAGGCGTGCAGCGCCAGGATCTCGACGCCGCTATGTTCAACCTCCCCGCAGGCTTCAAGAAAGAGGCGATCCCCACCGGCGAAATGGATCACTAAGCCGAATAATCCCGGAATAGGCACAAATCATTTGACAATCGGCGTAAAATATGCTATATTGCCTCCAGCTTTGCATTGCCGAAAATGCCTGCATCTCCGGGAAATAAATACTAAAATAAACACCACCGAGGAGATCAACCCCATGAAACGTTTCACCTTACCATTATTGTTAGCCGCCCTGCTCTTTTTAAGCGGCTTGAACTTAACCGCCGCTGCTGGCGAAAACCAGAGCGGCACAACTCCAGGGAAGTCTATGAAATCCGAGAGTAAAGAAAAATTGGCCAAGGGAGCCGATTCTGTGGCCGTCATCGAGACCAAATTCGGTAAGATCGTACTGGAATTCTACCCCGACGTAGCCCCCGGCCATGTGGCAAATTTCAAAAAACTGGCTCAGAAGGGCTATTACGACGGCTGCACTTTCCACCGCGTCATCCCCGGATTCATGATCCAGGGTGGCGATGCCAACAGCAAGAATGATAACCTGGCCGACGACGGCTCCGGCGGCCCCGGCTATACCATCAATGCTGAGTTCAATAAGAAGCAGCACTTGCGCGGCGTGCTCTCCATGGCACGAACCAACGATCCCAACAGCGCTGGGTCGCAGTTCTTCATCTGTGTGGCTGATATCCCACACCTGGACGGCCAATATACCGTCTTCGGCAAGGCCATTAAGGGCATGGACGCAGTGGACAAGATCGTGAACCTGCCCCGCAACAGCAACGACAATCCCGGCAAGGATGCGATCATGACCAAGGTCACGATCGTACCCCGTTCTCAGGTAAAGTAATTGCATGGCTGCCGACTGCGGAGAGCCGGCAGCACAGAGTGTTATGACTATGTCGTCGGGTCTCCGTACTCGACGGCTGAAAGAGAAAGATCATGGCAATCCCCCGCATTCTCCTAGTGGACGATGAGCCTAATGTCCTGAAAGCCGTGCGCCGCATCTTCATGGACGACGATCTGGACATCACCACGGCCGCCAGCGGCCAAGAAGCCCTGGATCACCTGCAAAGTAATCCGGTGGATCTGATCCTATCCGATCACAACATGCCGGGCATGACGGGGGTGGATTTTCTGGCGAAAGCCAGTGAACTCTACCCGGAAACCGTCCGCATGCTCTTGACCGGACGGGGAGAACTCGACATCGTCCTGCAGGCCATCAATCAAGGACGCATCTACAAGTTCTTCAACAAACCCTGGGATGACGACGACCTGCGTATCAGCATTTTAAGGGCGTTGGAGTTCAAGTCGGCGCAGGAGAAAATGCGGAAGCAGGAAGCTGAACTGGCCCGGTCCGAAATCTTTCAGCACACCATGATTACCGTCTCACACTATATCAATAACTTCAACTGCGCACTGACCATGTCCCTGGAGAGCTTGCGGGAAACCGCCTCGCCCTTAACCGAGGCGGACCGCAAGCTCGTGAATGCCGCCATCATGGCCGCCGATAAAGTCACCGCCGTCCTGCGCATCCTGAACCGCGTCGAAGAGCTGAAAGTCGTCCAGTACGATGAGATGGTGCAGATGATTGACATCGAAACGGAAGTGAAAGAGGCGGTGAAGAGGATCGAGGAGGGGGAGTGATGGAGCGAATGCCTTCCAGTACTTTACGCCCCCATCATCGCGCCAAACGTCGAGCTCGCGCACAAATCGAACCGCTACTGCCTCGTTTGAAGGAAATCCTCGTGGATCTCTATGGCGACCGTTTGGTGAGCGTCATCCTGTACGGCTCCTTTGCCCGTGATAAGGCCACCGAGGACTCCGACATTGACATTGCGGTGGTATTGAGGGGCGAGGTGGATAAATCCCTCGAGCACGAACGCAGCTTCGACCGGATTTATGAATTGGGATTAGAATCGAATGAATTGATTTCCGTTTGGCCGATGTCGGAGATGGAATTAATGGAGTCGGAATGGCCACTCTATTATTGGATCAGAACCGAGGGGGTCAAGTTATGAAAGTTGATCTGAAGAAACTGGTGCGTAAAGCTCGAAGATCCCTGGAGAGTGCGGAAATCCTTTTCCATGAAGAAGATGACGCCGGAGCAGTATCCCGGGCTTACTATGCGATGTTTTATTGTGCCGAAGCAGTCCTTCAGACCTTAAACTTAAAATTTTCCTCTCACCAAACGGTCATCTCTATGTTTGGCAGCCATTTTGCGAAAACCAAGATTTTCAATCCGGAACTTGGTCGTCACCTTAAAAGGTCTTATGAACTTCGCCTGAAGGGTGATTATCAATATGACGTCATGATTACAAAAGCAGAGGCCGAGGAAGCGATTGCTTGGGCGAATCAATTTGTGGAGACAACTACTGCTTATCTGCACAAAAATGGGTTCCTGCAATGATTGACATCGAAACGGAAGTGAAAGAGGCGGTGAAGAGGATCGAGGAGGGGAAGTAATGCCCCGATCCATACCTTCCCACCCCCTCCCCCTCTCCGTCCGCGCCCTCGGCTGGGTCAGCCTGTTCAACGACGCGGCTTCGGAGATGATCTACCCGCTGATTCCCGCGTTTCTGACCGGGGTCTTAGGGGTGGGAGCCATAGCGCTGGGTGCCTTGGAAGGCTTCGCCGAATCGCTCGCCAGTATTTTGAAACTGGTCTCAGGGCGCTATTCCGACCGTATCCGCGCCCGCAAAGGCCTGACGCTTATGGGTTACGCCATCTCCGGCTTCGCCCGCCCCTTCATGGCGCTGACGACCGCCTTCGGGCAGATTTTTTCTTTAAGGCTTTTGGATCGCGTGGGCAAGGGAATCCGTTCCGCGCCGCGCGACGCCCTGGTCGCCGATGTGACGCCGCCCCAAATGCGAGGCCGAGCCTACGGCTTTCACCGCGCCATGGACAACCTGGGAGCCGTCATCGGGCCGCTACTGGCCGCGAGCATCCTGTATCTGGCTCCGGGAAACCTGCGCCTGGTATTCGGGCTGGCCGCCATTCCCGTCGTCGGCGCTCTGCTGGTGCTTATTTTTTTCGTCAAGGAAAAGCGCGGAACGGTCAAGAGCAAAATGGCCTTGAAGACCAACCTGAAGCCGGCCTTCTGGAAATACCTGCTGTGCGCTTTTATCTTCACGCTGGGCAATTCGTCCGACGCCTTCCTGCTGCTGCGAGCGCAGGATCTCGGCGTTTCCCTGGTCATGATTCCCCTGCTGTGGGCGGCGTTTTCGTTGGTCAAATCGCTGACCAATGTCCCCGGCGGGCGGCTGTCCGACCGTTGGGGGCGGTTCAACACGCTGCTGCTGGGTTGGGGCTGGTACGCGCTGGTGTACCTGGGCTTTGCTTATGCTTCCGCGCCGCTGCACGTGTGGGGGCTGTTTCTGATCTACGGGATTTACTTCGGGTTGACCGAAGGCGTCGAACGCGCCTACGTAGCCGATCTGGTGGGCGAAGAGAACCGCGGCCACGCCTTCGGCTGGTTCCACCTGGCCATCGGCATCGGAGCCTTACCCGCCAGCCTGATCTTCGGCGCGGTTTGGACCGCCGTCGGGCCGCACGCGGCGTTCCTCATGGGAGCGGGTTTGTCGCTGCTGGCTTCGGTGATGCTGGCGGGGCTGGTGGGGAGGCAGATCGTAAGTCGTTAGTCGTTGGTAAAACATGTCATTCCCGCGCAAGCGGGAATCCAGACTTCTTCATTCGTCATTCTTCATTCTCCATTCTGCATTTAGCTTTTA
>JAGVQJ010000010.1 GCA_020051775.1 Calditrichota bacterium
AGCCCCGGTAAACGGCGGCCGTAACTATAACGGTCCTAAGGTAGCGAAATTCCTTGTCGGGTAAGTTCCGACCTGCACGAATGGTGTAACGATCTGGGCGCTGTCTCAACCATGGACTCGGCGAAATTGTAGTCTCAGTGAAGATACTGAGTACCCGCGATAGGACGGAAAGACCCCGTGCACCTTTACTATAACCTGATATTGGGTTCTAGCTCTGCATGTGTAGGATAGGTGGGAGACATTGATCCCTGGCCGCTAGGTCAGGGGGAGTCAACCTTGAAATACCACCCTTGCTCTGTTGGAATTCTAACCTGGTACCGTGAAGCCGGTCCAAGGACAGTGTCAGGCGGGTAGTTTGACTGGGGCGGTCGCCTCCAAAAAAGTAACGGAGGCGCCCAAAGGTTCCCTCAGCACGGTCGGTAATCGTGCGTAGAGTGTAAAGGCACAAGGGAGCTTAACTGCGAGACAGACACGTCGAGCAGGTGGGAAACCAGGGCTTAGTGATCCGGCGGTAGAGAATGGAATTGCCGTCGCTCACCGGATAAAAGGTACGCCGGGGATAACAGGCTGATCTCCCCCAAGAGTTCACATCGACGGGGAGGTTTGGCACCTCGATGTCGGCTCGTCGCATCCTGGGGCTGAAGGCGGTCCCAAGGGTTTGGCTGTTCGCCAATTAAAGCGGCACGCGAGCTGGGTTTAAAACGTCGTGAGACAGTTTGGTCCCTATCCATCGTGGGCGCAGGTGTCTTGAGAAGATCTGCTCTCAGTACGAGAGGACCGGAGTGGACGAACCTCTTGTGTACCAGTTGTCACGCCAGTGGCATGGCTGGGTAGCTACGTTCGGAAGGGATAAACGCTGAAAGCATCTAAGTGTGAAACCCACTTCAAGATAAGGACACCCCTCCGCAAGGAGCTGAAGGCCCCTCGTAGACCACGAGGTTGATAGGTCACAGGTGTAAAGGTAGTAATACCAAAGCCGAGTGATACTAATAGGCCGTGCGACTTGGCATAAATTTTCTTTTGATTACAGCAATGCTAAACTACTAACCCGTACTCGATTTCGGCTGTTAAACCATGTAGTCGGGGTCGTCCTCGACCCCGACACAAGTGTCATTCCGGCTTGTCCGGAATCGTTCCTTGTCATTCCCGCGAACGCGGGAATCCAGTAAAAATCTAATTCCGGCGATCATAGCGGCGGGGTCACACCTCTTCCCATTCCGAACAGAGCAGTTAAGCCCGCCCGCGCCGATGGTACTGCACCGGTTGCGGTGTGGGAGAGTAGGTCATCGCCGGGAATATATTTCAAGGGGGCAGCTTCCGATAGGGGGCTGCCCTTTTTAATGAAATATCGGATGAGGCCAGCTATGTCTTCTACGAAACTAAATACAACCATCAAAATGCTCGAATCCCTCCCTGATCAAGTTCAAGAAAGGGTTGTAGAGCATCTGCGGGAATACATCGAGGATCTGCGCGATGAAATGAAGTGGGATCGCGCCTTCGAAAAATCTCAAAGTCAGCTCTCCAGCGCTGCTAAAAAAGCTAAAAAAGAAATAGTGGCAGGTGCTTCCAAACCATTGGATTTGAAGCAATTATGAACACCAGAGTTGCCATAGGCTATGTTCTGACCGTGGCGATTGTACTCGCCGCAGTACCAATTTACCTCCTGGCCGGAGAACCGAAGCCATTTCGGATTATACCCATTCCCCACGAGCAAGGGTTTTACAGTTTAATCCCCTCCATGGTGATTTCCTCGCAAAAAGAGTTGAATCACTTTTTGGTGAAATACCAGGGAGTTGGCCCTGATTTAGGCTATGACCAACAGGGCTTTATCGAAGCCATAACGGCAGCCAAGATTGACTTCAACCGCGAAGCACTGGTGCTTCTGCAGCACACTGAAGGCTCCGGGACGCCGCAAGTCACTTTTGCTGAGCCGATGCTCAAAGCACACCGACTAATCTGTCGGATTGAGGTAGAATCTGTCCAGGAGGGAAACTGTATGATGGCCTACTATTGTTTCGCTTTAGCTGTTTCCAAAGAGCAGATCCGGGAGGTGGAGCAACAGTATAATCAAGCAAGCGTCGACCCAAGTAAGATTAGAACCATTATCCTTAAGATCAAAAAATAGATCATTGTTGCACCGGATCTTACCGCCAGGTGGTGCCCCACAGCTTGCTGTGGGATCACCCAAAGTTAAGCCCGCGTGCGCCGATGGTACTGTCGCGCAGCGATGCCTGCGGTACACCGGTTGCGGTGTGGGAGAGTCGGTCATCGCCGGGAATATATTTAAACCCCTTCAGGGAAACTTGAAGGGGTTTTTGTATTATAAAAAGAGGTTTAGGATAAGCTTGACAAGGAGCGAAATAATTGGTATATTTACCTCCAGCCAATCGGGGGGAAGGTGAGTGCGGTCCAAAGGACTCCTTCGGGAGAGACCCGACAGCACAGGAACCTATATAACTGCTGGGGCGCGCTCCTATCAACTTGGAAAGGAGATGTCTTGAGATGAGACGACTCTGGCACGATTTCCAAGCCCACAAATGGGCGGCGGTCTTGTTTCTCGCGTACTGGCTGGCGACCTTGGCGGTCAGCTGGAGCAGAGGCAACACTGACCCGGTCGTGATGCTCCTCCTTGCTACACCTCTGATCGCCGGCTTTCTTGTGGGGCGGTGGCGGGCGCCGACGCCGGAACACGCGGCTCACATGCGTGACCGGATCGGCGGCGGCATGCTGGCCGGTGTGCTTGGCGCTGAAATCACGCTCTTGGTGATAAAGGGAGGGATCATTCACGAGGTGATCGGGTGGGTGCGTGGCTGGGAATTTTATGGACAGTGGGGTGAGGTGCTGGGATTCTGCATTGCCAGTGGTGTCCTTGGGGCTCTTCTCGGCTTGGCTGGCGCCGTGATCTCCATGGTTCGGGACCATGTTCGCCACCAGCGCAGGCCGGTTCAGTTCACATAGGGTCACGAGTTGCGTGCACAAGGTGCAGGGCGTCAAGTCTATCATGAAACCATCGTCTGCCAAGATAAGTTCAAGACGCCTAACAATCAAATGGAGCCGATGCGCCATAGGGTCTCTGCGGGCGTTTCGCTGCGGCGCCTGCCCTGCTGCCCCAAAGTTCTGATTTATATCTCAATCCCGCTACCCCGAATATCGCCACGCCGGTTGCGAAGTAAATCGGTCGAGTAGGTTGGTTTAACGAAACGCAACTCAACATATTACTTGGAAAATATATCACACCAAAAATCATCATGACAAAATACTATCCAGGAGACCCCGGTTTCCTTTGAGTTATCTAACTCAAAGGAAACCACATGTCCTGGCCAGCATTCATTCGCCGACCCCACACTCGAAACGAGATTCGCCAATTCTATGCCACTACCTGGAATGAATTGGGGATCCGAATTCGTATTCGCGGGAGCCGTCGGCCTTGTCATCTTCCAAATGCTTGAGATGATTTACAGAGTGCGTACATTAATCGGAGCTGGAAATGCTACCGCCGGCACCAGTGGAAGTAAGGTAGATTAGGTTAGTGCGGTGTAACCCAACAAAAATGGTGCTGTGGGAAAGTACATCCGTCAACCTCGCCAGCCCGAATGTAGCCTCTTCGATGGCGAAGTAAGACTAGAGTCAGATATTTCATGATCCCACAGCAGAGCTATAAGGCACCGCGACCAAGGGAAACGCAGGATTAGCGGAGGAGGGGATAATGAGGAAGTTCTTTGAGTCAGGCCTTGCCTTCATGCTGGTTGCCCTGGTTTCGATTGCAGTTGGCCTGTTTTCTGGCAGACCGGGTTTGGGAGCTGTGGGAGTGATTTGGCTGGTAATAGGGATAGCCGTGAGAGCGAGAAGCATCAAGAAGCAGTAGAGTAGGTTGAATTAGCGCAGCGTAACCCAACATACTTCTATCAATCCAACCAGCTCGAACATCGCCACATCGGTGGCGAAGTAGGATTTTCTAAATATAGGAAGAACCCACAGCAAGCTATGGGGCACCCTGGCGAAATGAATTGATAAGATAAAATACATGGCTTGCAAGCAAGCTGTGCCAACGAGACAACCTTCCTAAAGATAGGAGTTTCATATGTTTAAACAATCTAATCTTTGGAAACTGAAATTATTTTTAAAAGGCACTTCAAAATGTTTCTTAATTCTACAAATACTGAAATTTGTACGAGATACTTTTCGTAATATAATTTATGAGTATGATACTATTTTTTGCGATATTACGAATGTATGCAATTTACGATGTCCACATTGCTATAACAATTGGAAAGATGAGTATCTTCAAAAAAAACTGTTGATGAGCAAAGACCATTTTGAAAGAATATTAAAATTAGTTCCCCTCACCTATGGAGGCAATTTCCTGATTTCATGCGCATTTGAACCTACATTGCATCCGAATTTTCTAGAAATGCTGCAGGTTATACCAGTTCATAATCAAAAAAAGATTGCATTCACTACCAACCTTTCTACCAATATTTCTGATAATATCTTTGAGACACTCAGTACCATGCAATTACATCACATTAATATCTCACTTGAATCTTTTAAACCCGAAGTTTATGAAACATGCCGAAGAAATGCGCATTATGATCACTTTATTAGTAATTTGGAAAGGTTAACATATTATTTCGATAAAGAACCTAAATCTCCTCCTATTCGATTCATAACATTAGTAACCCGCTTGAATTCACAGGAGATTCCTGATATAATCAGAAGGTGTCATACCCAATATCATGCATTTGAAAACGAAATAAGGTATCCATGGACTATTCCAGGTCCATGGAATACTCCTGGTAGTATTGACTGGATAGCGAAACATGCATTAAACAAACCAGAATGGGATTCGCTGGTAGCATCTCTCGTGAAAATTCCCTTTCGCTACTGTGTTTCACATCCTCTGGAAGAATCATCCAATGGACAAAGCAAACTGAGAATACTTTGGATCCGACCCGATGGGTTGCTTCTCACCACGAAAAGAAATGTTAGCAACACATTTCATCTGGATAGCATTGAGAACCCTTTTCAGTTTCTAAAAAGGGAACATCAAGAGTCAAGTTAGTTGGGTAAGCGCATCGTAACCCCAACAAATATAATGAAAAAGGTATGAGGTTACGCCCGCCTTCCGCGTCTAACCCAACCTACACTACTAATTATGGTGGATGTTTTGAAGGTTTCTGAGGAAATGATCAGGCAGGCACAGGTGGCTCTGAGAGCGCATCAAGTGCTAAAGGCCACTCCAACTTTTGAGGTGCTTAAAATGCCTCGGGGACCCTTGGAGCACCTGAGCCTAATCATCTTCTCTCAAGGCAATGACGCTAATCCGGATGAATTAAGGGGAAATATGTTTTTCCCCGTCGTAATTGACGGGTGCAAAGCCTATTTTCTCGCTGCCGAGCAGGCAATGAACTATGGCTCGGATTACTGAGTAATATAACCCCCGGTTCTTACCCTTTCCTGTGCTGTAGGGTACGCCACCCAGTGGCTCGTGCCGGGGAGACCCGATAGCTTAGAAAAATTGCATTATAAAGATTAAACCCACAGCAAGTGTGAGGCACCGAGGCGGGTTAGCCGCCACGTTAGGCGCCTCTACATGCGCGTTGGAGGATCCATACGACACCGAACAAGAGAACGATTGAGGCCTATATGGATGGCTTCAGGAAAACGGATCGCTCGAAGATTTTGTCCTGCTTGACAGAGGACGTTGAGTGGGTGATTCCTGGCGCATTTCATGTCCAAGGTAAGGACGACTTCTCCAAGCACATCGTTGATGAGGGATTTGTGGGTCAACCGCTGATTACCATCAGCCGGCTGACGGAGGAAGCCAACGTGGTGGTGGCAGAGGGGTCAGTGCAAGCCCCCAAACAGGATGGCACTTATCTGAACTTGGTCTTCTGCGATGTATTCGACATGCGGAACGGGAAGATCCGGCGGTTGGTCAGCTACCTCATGGAGACGAAATGAAGACATTATCTGCGGAGACTAACAACCGATTGCCCGGCGCCTCATAGCTTGCTGGGGGGAATTCACACAATAGGAGATCCGATGGCCTCAGACCTCAAATTTGCCGAATACGTCCGTGACCAAGCCGGCGGGGAGGGGGAGATTACCTTCCGCAAAATGTTCGGCGAATACGCCCTGTATTGCGATGGAAAAGTCGTAGCCTTCATCTGCGATAATCAGCTCTTCATTAAACCGACGGAGGCTGGACGCGAATTCATCGGGAATCCGGTGGAGGCGCCGCCCTACCCCGGCGCCAAGATGTATTACCTGGTGGAAGACTTGGACGACCGTGACTGGCTGGCCCATCTGATTAGAGTGACAGCACAAGCGCTCCCCGCCCCCAAACCGAAAAAACCTAATTTACGGAAGAGAAATTAACAGAATGAGCGTCATACCAAAGGCTAAGGCCGAAATCTCCTCGCTGGGAACCGTGGGCGCCTTCTTGAAGAAGGGGACCTGTTCGCAGACGCTCTTCAGTGTCCTCAACGTCGCTTTCGATCACCCATTGATATCCGAGGAGCGGGCTTCCGATCCTCTGGCGGGCGGAATTGCGCAAAATGGCTACCAATGCGGCCAGCTTTGGGGCGCGACGCTGGCGGCAGGAGTGCAAGCCTATCACCTCTGGGGAGCAGGCCCAAAAGCCGAAACCATGGCGATCACCGCCGCGCATAGGCTGGTGAAATCATTCCGCACTGGCAATGGAAGTATTAATTGTCTTGAGCTCACGGGTTTGGATTTGAAGACGAACAAGCAGATTATTAAGTTCCTTGCCACCGGCGGCCCTGTACGCTGTTTCAGCATGGCCGCGAGATTTGCCTCGCAAGCCCTCCACGAAATAAATGCCGCTTATGCCGATAAAGCCCTCGAACCGCCGGCACCTCCCGTAAGTTGTGCGGCGCTGGTGGCGCATAAACTGGGCGTCTCCGACAGGCACTCCGCGATGACGGCAGGATTTGCAGGCGGTATCGGCTTAAGCGGCGGCGCCTGTGGAGCGCTGGGAGCAGCCATCTGGCTCAGGGGGATGAAAACCCCCGGGGAGAAGGTTAAATATAAGGAGGCCAATACCCAGGCTGAAAATGTGATTGAAAGCTTTTTGAAAATCACGGATAACCGATTCTTGTGCTCCGAAATAGTCGGACGAACCTTCAATGATGTTGGCGAACATGCCGCCTATTTACGCGATGGGGGTTGTGCGAAAATCATCCTTGCGTTAGTCCCATAGGTTGGGTTAGCGCAGCGTATTCCAACCAACACTCAGATAGTATTACTTTCGATTCATTCCTGTATCTTAACCGGAGGAACCCCCCCATGTTGCCAGAAGAAATAGCTGAGGAATTGACCAAAGCAAGAGACGAAATCGTGAGCCTAAAAGGTCGTTTGAACTTGCTCGAACAGTCGAATGTATTGCAGCGCCGCCTGCCAGAGACCAATCTGCTCAGTGATAGCTTTCTCACTCGCGCCTTTGCAGTGATGGGACATTACCTCGTAGCCGGCTTGATTGTTGCGATTCCCTTCTACATTCTCTTTTTTGCCATTGTAGCCTTGATCGCGAGCATAAGTCGCTGAGATTCCAGACTTGGGGAGCAACCTCGAAGACTTGAAAATTGCGTCGAGTGCCGTGGCACGTCATCGCTCACCGCTGTTGATCCTACCCTCATTTCTATACCCCAATCCACAAAATTCCAATCTTTTTAAGGAGAATTTGTCGTTTCAGGCGAGTGTAAGGTATGCCGGATGATGATACCGGTGGCTGCATGTTTAGTGTTTAATCGTTTAGGGATACAAATGCAAATAACCGTCAAGGACGCCAGCAATTACTTCAGGGGATTACTACTACTAATCAGAAAAGATCGTAAGGTGACTCAGCCAGAGATAAGTATGATGAAACAGATCGGTAAAACCCTGGGATTTGAGAAAGATTTCTGCGATGAAACCATTCATGAGATTCTGGATAACAAGCATATTGTAGACGTTCCGCCGAAATTTTCGAACAACGATTTGGCGATTAAATTTATCAAAGATGGTCTGGTTCTGGCCTCTTCCGATGGTGAGGTACATCCTCAAGAGGTGAAATGGCTGGAATCTGCCGCAGAGAAAAATGGCCTTGATTTCTCAACATTTAAATTAATCCCTCAAACCAGCGAAAACAGAAAACCTTTCCTGGTACAATTTGAAGTTGACGAACTGACCATTGCCTGGTCCTGAAAATCAATGCTTGAATTAGCGCAATATAACCCGACATGCAACCGGTAGAGTTAGAGATCAACCCGTGACCATCCTCCACGCCATTGGCAACACTTCGATGGTTCGACTGCGCAAGGTCGTACCACCCGGTTGCGCGGAAATCTTTGTGAAGCTCGAGTGGGAGAATCCCACCGGCAGCATGAAGGATCGCATGGCGCAGGCCGTGATTTCAAGGGCGGAGGAGGACGGTCGTTTGAAACCCGGCGACACCGTCATCGAGTATACCGGCGGCAGCACGGGAACTTCGCTCGCCCTGGTCTGCGCCGCCGCAGGTTACCGCATTAAAATCGTCACTTCTGAGGCGTTCAGCCGGGAGAAGCGGGATCACATGACGGCGCTGGGCGCGGAATTGACGCTTGTCCCGAGCGAAGGGGGGCTCACCACTAAGAAATTGATCTTGGACATGATCGAAACCGCTCGGATTTTAAACCGGGAGCCTCACACTTTCTGGACCGACCAGCTCAACAATCAGGGCAGCATCGCGGGTTACTACGCGCTGGGCGAGGAAATCTGGATTCAAACAAACGGAAAGGTAGATGCCTTCGTTCAGTGCGTGGGGACGGCGGCTTCAATACGTGGGGTTGCCGAAGTGTTGAAGCAAAAACAGCCAAGTATCAAGATCGTAGCCGTCGAACCTGCCGAATCGGCGGTCTTGCTGGGAGGTCCGACGGGCCCCCACAAGATCGAGGGAGTGGGGATTGAATTCACGCCCCCGCTCTGGGAACCGAATCTCGTGGATGAAATCCTGCCGGTCGGAACCGACGCTGCTAAGGAGATGGCAAGGCGCCTCGCCCGGGAGGAAGCCCTTTTCGCGGGAACTTCTTCCGGCGCCAACGTCGTCGCTGCAATTCGAGTCGCCGAGCGGCTCGGATCAGGAGCCAAAGTGGTTACGCTGCTGGTTGATTCGGGCCTGAAGTACCTGAGCACCGATGTGTACCGGGGGAAATAAGACATTGTCACTACTGAGAAACTTCCGCCGCGCCGCGATCAATATTTATCCACTGATGATTTAATGCTGCACAATTTCCACGGGGATACCGAGGCCGCAGGAACAGACGGCGCAATTCCGATCCAGTAGATTGGCTTAGTACAGCGCAATCCATACAAAAACACTATTATCCAACCCTCTTGACTATGAGGGCGTTATAATTTTTGCTACTATTCTACGTATCATTCACAGCCATGTCGTTTGAATTGCTGCAGCATAACTCAAACTGTAATATGCAGGGTTTCCCAGACGGCTCGAAATAGAGGTGTTTCATCAATGACTTCTTGCGGGTGCGTACAACGCTTTTTTGAAGGTTCGGCGATGTAAAGGGGAGTACGGAATGACTGGCACTAACTGGTATTCGCGTTTCACGAAGCAGATCGCGCGCGCCTCCGGGCGTCCCGCCACATTCGCCCTGGCGGCAATTTTAATTCTTGCATGGTTAATTACAGGGCCGGTTTTCAAATTCAGCGACACCTGGCAACTGGTGATCAATACTGCCACAACGATTATAACCTTTTTGATGGTGTTTCTGATTCAGAACACTCAGAACCGGGACACGGAGGCGATTCAAGTCAAACTTGATGAATTAATCCGCGCGACGAATGGCGCCCATAATGCCTTGTTAGACCTGGAAGAGCTTGAGGAGAACCAATTGGATAAATTTCGACGCCGGTATGAATTGTTGGCTGAAGAAGCCCGCAAAGATCTGGAACGCGGTGAATCGGATACCGGCACCCCGGAAGCGTGAACTTTTCCATCAATCCCAACACTTGCGGCCTGTGTGTTCGGTTTGAGCAGGTCTGTTGGCCACGCAACCTTCCTTCGGAAATCGGGGTCTTATAGTATAGATGTGGGTTGATGCGGTTAAGCCCACACTTCACCTATCTTTCTTTGTAGTTTGTGAAGCAGTCAGGAGGAAATGACAATGGAAGATGAACACAAAAGCGGGAAGCACACCTGGGCCGAGAACATCGAGATCGCCGGTGATCAATTGGTGGCGAAGGTGAAGGAGCTTCTTAAAGAGGGGAATGTACGCCGCCTGATCATTCGCAATGCCAATGGCGAGGTTTTGCTGGAAATCCCTTTGACAACCGGTTTGGCCGTCGGGGGAGTAACCACTATGATTGCACCCATCCTGGTAGCGCTGGGCGCTATGGCGGCGCTGATTGCCAGTTTCAAAATTGAGGTGATCCGCAAGCAGGAGGAGGGGGATCAAACGCCTAAATCACCCAATCCTGTATAGAGCGCCATGAACCAAATCCCTTGGATTCAACGCACTTTCCCCACAAACCTGCCTCAGTCTCTGTTTCTCAACATTCTGGAACGCTTGCGGGGAACTCCGGCACGATTGGAAGAGAGAATCAGTCAGCTTACTCCTGAAATCCTGACCCGCCGTCAGGGAAACTCATGGTCCATCCAGGAAACTGCCGGCCACTTGCTGCAATTGGAACCCCTCTGGCAGGGTCGTTTGGATGACTTCGCCGCCAGCTTGGTAACCCTGCGCCCCGCCGATATGACGAATCAGGCGACTTATGCGGCGGATTACAATTCGCACGCGCTGGCCGATATCTTGTCAGATTTCAGACGAAATCGCATGAGCATGATTATCCGGCTGGAGAATCTTGACGAAATGACTCTCGACCGAACCGCCCTTCATCCCCGCTTGCAACTGCCCATGCGCGTGCTGGATATGATGGTCTTCATCGCCGAACACGATGATCATCACCTGGCCGGTATCAGCGCCTTAATCAAGCTTGCGGGGAATGGACATTAAGCTGATTCCGATTTGTATTAGCAACAATAATTTATCCCTGAATCCTGCTGATGATTCTCTCCGCCACTCTGATCACCCTCGCCCTGGGTTTCTACTCTCTGGGAGTATGGTCTGAGCGCGTCGCTCGTTACCTGAAACCGTGGCACGTGGCCGCATTCTGGGTGGGCCTCTTTTTCGATGCCTTCGGCACGCTGGCCATGCATCGCCTCGCCCAGGGATCGTTTAACCTGTTCGCGCCGCATACTCTGACCGGACAGATCGCTCTCTGGCTCATGCTAATTCACGCCGTCTGGGCGACTCGTGTGGTTAAAAAAGGGAGCAAGAAGGCACGTCTGGGTTTTCACCGCTACAGTCTAATCGTGTGGCTGATTTGGCTCATTCCCTATTTCGGCGGCATGTACCTGGGTATGGGAAAATAGTAATGCTCATGCCCCACAGCTTGCGTTCGGGTTTATCGATGGTGTTCCTCCCATCTTTTTCCCCATTCCTCCGTAATAATTGTGAAAATTCCGACAAAGTAATTTCAAATTGTTGACGATGTAGAGGAGTAGGGAAATCCACACTCATCCAAATATATCACGTGCGTAAAAGAGGATCCGCATGTCCGCCAAACCAAAGATTGCATTTTTCAAAACCGGGAAATTTTCGCACGTAAACCAGGCCATGCTGGAATGTTTCCGAAAATATTTTCCTGAATATCAAGTCGAAGTTATTGATATATTCTCCGACTTGATCATGAAGCATAACATTGTCAATATTACTGAATGCCTCAAATTATATAGTAGAGAAATATTACGCGGCGATAAAACCATATCCGACTGCATCCCGCGAACGCCCTCCGTTTTCAACAAAGTCAAGAGAGCGGCACGCCGGAGATTGGCAAATCAGAACTATGCCTTCACCTTTCAAACGCAATCCATTTTCGATACCAGCCAGCCCGGCGTACCGCATTTTATGTACACTGATCACACTCATCTCGCGAATTTGAAATATCCGGAATTTAAGAAAAAAGATCTTTTCTCCAAGTCCTGGATCGAATGCGAGAAACAGGTGTATCACAACGCCACCCTGAATTTTACCATGAGCTCGAATATCACCAGGTCCATGATAGAGGATTATTGCTGTCCACCTGAAAAGGTCGCCTGTGTTTATTGCGGCGCTAACGTCCAGGTCGCACAAGACGAAATATTCGATGATAACCGATATGCCGGAAGGAATATATTGTTTGCGGGCTACGACTGGGAAAGAAAGGGCGGTCCGACACTATTGGAAGCATTCAAAATTGTGTCGCATTCTTTTCCAGACGCTTCACTAACCGTGGTCGGTAACCGTCCACACCTGCACTTCGACCATTGCCGGTTTGTCGGTAACGTTTCTTTGTCGGATATGAATAAATACTACAAAGAGGCCTCCATTTTTTGCCTGCCGACAAAACTGGAACCGTTCGGGATCGTCTTTCTCGAAGCCATGGCCAATAAACTGCCGGTTGTAGCCACTAATATTGGGGCAATACCCGACTTCATCATCGAGGGAGAAAATGGCTATCTGGTCGAACCGAATAATGCTGAACAATTGGCGCAGAGATTAATCGCTTTGATGGCTTCCCCGGACCGGTGCAAAGCTTTCGGCGAATATGGCCACCGGCTGTTCTGGGAAAGGTACACCTGGGAAAAAACCGGCGCCAGGATGTGCGAAAATATAGAACGATACTTGTGATTGTGGAAGAGTGGGGTCGTGAAGATGCGCCCCGCACTTCAGTGGTGTAAACCAATCGTAACAAGGGGCTTAAGCCCCTTGCTGCCTCCCGTTTGTCAGCTAATTCCTCAGTTGTATCGAAACCTCCCATCATTTTTCGCCCACCCCCGTACAATTTGTGAAAAACCCTGCAAGGCATATTTCGAGAGGTTTATCATGCGAATTACCCGCAAAATCAAGTTGGTTGTCAAGAGTGTGCCCACGATCGAAGGAGCGGGGGTGCACCTAAAGCGCGCCTTCGGTTTCCGCGAAGTGAAAGCGTTCGATCCCTTTCTGCTATTAGACGATTTCCGCAGCGATAATCCGCGCTACTTCCTGAAGGGCTTCCCCTGGCATCCGCATCGCGGCATCGAAACCATCACCTACGTCCTGAACGGCAGCGTCGAACATGGGGACAGCATGGGCAACCAGGGTATCATCGGCCCTGGCGACGTACAGTGGATGACAGCCGGTAGCGGCATCATCCATCAGGAAATGCCCAAAGGCGACGAAAAAGGCCGCATGGGAGGCTTCCAGTTATGGGCCAACCTTCCCGCGGTGTATAAGATGATGGACCCGCGCTACCGCGAGGTGAAAAGCGGCCAGATCCCGGAAATTACCAGGGATAACGGCGTGAAGATCAGAATTATCAGCGGCCGGATTCATGGAACTCAAGGGCCGATCAGCGATGTGGTCACCGATCCCACCTACCTTGACGTGACCGTTCCGGCACAGACGGAATACACTCACGCGACCAAACCAGGACACACCGTCCTGGCGTATGTCATCGAAGGCCAAGCCCTATTTTGCCAGCAGAAAGACCCCTTCTCTTACGAAATAGAGGGCACCAATTACTTCGATATGAAAAGAGACCCCTTCATCGCCAATGAGGAGCTGATTTTGTTCGATACCGGCGAGCAGATTATTGTTTCTACCGAGGATCAGCCAGTGCGCTTTCTATTAATGTCCGGGCATCCCCTCGGCGAACCTATCGCCTGGCACGGCCCCATCGTCATGAACACACAAGAAGAGTTGCAAGTCGCCTTTGAAGAATTCCAAAATGGAACTTTCATCAAGCATACAAAGGTTTGAAAGTAAGTAAATTCCACCACATTATCACATTGTCAAAAGAATTCCTAATGCCAACTTTCTGCGAATCTCAAATCCTCGCCTCCGTGCTGGACAACTCACGCTCCCTTACGCTGTTTTATCTGCACCATGCCGAAGGTCTGGATAAATCCAAGACCTTTACCCTCGGCGATTTCCGTTCCAACAGTATCCACTGGATTGTGGCGCATCTAGCTTGGGCTGAAAATCATCTCATCTTGCACGGCGTGGGCAACCAGGAGTTGAATGTGACTTGGTTCGATCTCTTCAAACTGGGGGCGCCTCCGCCGGATTTATCGCAATTCCCATCTTATGAGGAAACATTTCAAACCCTCAACCTTGTCCATCAAAAGGCGCTGGAACTGCTGAAAACAACTCCGGATGAAACGCTGAATTCCGCCAACCACGTCGGTATAAAATTTGGCGCTGGGGACAGCAAGCGCATTATCATCCAGCATGCCATCCGCCACGAAGGCGCTCACGCGGGACACCTGGGATGGCTCCTGCGAATGCACGGGTTGAAGATAATTTAAACAACTCCCCTTATCGGCGACCACAACCTCCGTACAACTTGGGAAATCGAATAGTCAAGTTGAATGGAGAAAAATATAATGCGCATGGGTATATTAGGCACCGGCGTCGTCGGACAGGCTATTGCGGGCAAATTGTCGGAATTGGGGCATGAGGTCACTATAGGCACCCGCGATGCGGCCCGGACGCTGGCTGATACGAAATCCAACCAATACGGCGGGCCGCCGTTTAGCCAGTGGATCCAGCAGCATCCCATTATAAAGCTTGGCACTTTCACTGAAACTGTGCTATCCGTTGAGATTATATTCAACTGCCTGCGTGGCGATGCCGTGCTCAGCACCTTAACCTCCATTGGTCCGGAGAAATTCGCCGGAAAGGCAGTCGTGGATATTTCCAATCCTTTAGATTTCTCGCACGGCATGCCTCCCACACTTTTCTTTGTAAACGACAACTCGCTGGGCGAAGAAATCCAGAAATTATTACCGCAAGCACACGTCGTCAAGACTTTAAACATTGTCAATGCTGAGGTTATGGTAAATCCTGCCAAGGCCGGGAAAGAGGCGACGATGTTCCTATGCGGAAACGATCCCCAAGCCAAAGCCCGCAGCGTTGAATTGCTCAAAGCATTTGGTTGGCACGATATTTTGGATCTTGGCGACATCACCGCCGCGCGTAGTCTCGAAATGCTGCTGCCGATCTGGCTGCGCACCTGGATGACCTTGGGCTCCGGGTATTTTGCCTTTAAAATCGTACGGCCATGAAAGAGTCTTCCTTCGCGAATTCACCAACCAAAGATGCAGCGATAGACCCGCGCACTACCATCGGGCACATTCATTTAAAGGTCTCTGATTTAGACCGATCACTGTGGTTCTACCACGAAGTTCTTGGGTTTGAAATCACAGGCCGGATGGGTGATCAGGCTGCTTTCCTTTCTGCCGGTGGCTACCACCACCATATCGGGTTGAACACATGGGAGAGTAAGGACGGATCGCCTGCTCCGCAAGGAAGTACCGGTTTATATCATTTCGCTGTCCTCGTCCCGGATCGCCAGGCTCTGGCTCGGATTCTGAAGCGCCTACTGAACCACAAGTGGTTCATTGATGGCGCTTCCGACCATGGGGTCAGCGAAGCTCTGTATCTTCGCGATCCCGATGAAAACGGCATCGAAATCTACTGTGACCGCCCCCGGGATCAATGGCCTCGTGATGTCGAGGGGAACCTCGCCATGTACACCAGTGCTTTAGATTTGGAGAAATTGTTGGGCGTGTTAGAGGAGGGGTGAATTCTGTCAGGAAGCATGAACTCAGATGGTTTCAAAGGCATACCTACCCTCGATTGAACAGAATCGAGGGTTTTACTTGTCAGGCAATCGAAAAAGGCGCTTTTTCTGCAAATATCCCTTGACATTGGGCCTAAAACTTCTATATTAAAGATGAATGGGAGATGATCTCGAAAACTCCCGTCAGTAACAGGTAATTTATCGTGACTAGATTAGTTCTTTATTTTTTCACCATCTTGCTTCTGTCCACCGCCGTATTTGCTCAGCCGCTACCGGACACCTCTCTCAACTCTGCGCCCGTGGACGCTGTATATGATATGGACGTCGTCCTTCAAGGCGACGTCCTGACGCCGACGATTTATCATCATGAGTCACGGGATTTGCCTTCTCAGCCGGCGCCATCTGGTTATCCCATGCCTTTTAACGCCAACCTCACGACTCTCGCTGTTCATCAATCTGGAGAGGCAGTCGTCACCGTATATAGCGTCTCCGGGAAGAAAGTTGCCGCCATGACCTGCTGGCTGCCGGCCGGCAGCATCTACGCTAATTTCGAGAAGACGGGCCTGCCCAATGGCGTCTATCTGGGAAAGTTGGAAATGAACGGTCAATCTGCCACTTTTAAGCTTATAGTCACTCAGCAATGATGAAACTTAACAGTTCTGTCAATTCGATTTAGAGGCCAATCAAAATGACTCCCCGAGAGCTCCTGCAACATGCCTTGACCCTTTCAGTGCAGAAGTCTGCTTCCGGGGAAAATGGTCCCTTCGGAGCCGTGGTCGCCAGGGGCGGCGAGATCATCAGCGAAGGTTGGAACCAGGTCACACAACTGCACGATCCCACAGCTCATGCTGAGATTGTAGCCATCCGCGAGGCATGCCGAAAGTTGGGTTCCCCCCATCTGCATGGATGCCTGCTCTACGCCAGTTGTGAGCCCTGCCCCATGTGTCTGGCCGCGATCTACTGGGCTCATCTGGATGGCGTAGTCTACGCCAACAGTTCCCAGGAGGCCCAGAGAGCGGGGTTTGATGATTTGAGAATTTATCGCGAACTGACTCTCGATTGGCCGGAACGTGCCTTAAAAGCTGAACGTTTAGTCATTGATACTGCGGCTGAAGCCTTCCGTGCCTGGTCCGCCAATCCCAACCGAGTGGAATATTAGACGATGAAAAAATCCTCCCTCTGCAAGTATTGTCCAGTTGGGCTAATGCTGTTGCTGTTGGGATGCAGTGAGTCAACGCAGCAACCTCCCCCGGTTATTCCTTTATTTCCCGATTGCTCCAAACCCCCCTCGTCGCGTGTGGATGCCCACACCCCGACCGTCATGGTATCTGATTGGGGACCGCCGGTGCGCCTGGGATCGCCAATCAACACCTCTTGCCCGGAAGACGCCATCGAAATCTCTCGCGACGGCGCTACCCTATATTTCCTATTTACAGAGGATATCCTGGATTCACTGACACCAGCTCAGTTTCTGGATTTACCCAACGGCACTTATTCCGCCCATCGAAAAGGCGGTCCGGGTGATTTTAACGTGCCGACCTATTATGATCTTGGATTGGGGACGGAAGCGTCGCTGGATGGGGAGGTGAGCTTTTCACCGGATGGAGCCCAGGTGTACTTTCATTCCAATCGAGCTGAAAACCTCGGTTACCAGGCGAATCCCTCCACCGATGACTTTCTGGATATATATATGGCAGATCTCGTCGGTGGTATACCTGGCCAGGGCGTAAATCTTGGCATGCCGGTCAATTCGGTTTATCCCGATGGAGAGCATGCTCTGCACCCCGATGGTGTCAGCCTATATTTTTCCTCCTATCGTCCCGGTGGCTTGGGCGACGCCGATATCTGGGTTTCCATGCGTGTCGGTACGGTCTGGAGCGATCCAGTCAATTTGGGCGCTCCCGTTAATTCGTTCGCCTATGACATTCAGCCGGCATTCACCAGCGATGGCGACACTTTGTACTTCATGTCCGACCGAAATCCCTTGATCGGAGCCGCTATTTATCGCTCAAACCGGGTCGGCAGCGGCTGGAGCAGCCCCGAGCTGGTGATTACCGGTATTGTCGGCGAACCATCCCTCACGGGTAATGGCCAAGTAATGTACTTCGTGCATGTTCTGTCCGACGCTGCCGGTGTTTTCGATGCCGATATCTGGTACACGACTCGGACGCGATGATATTTTCCTGCATTCACAAGCAGAACACCTCACCCAAGTTTTCAAGGGGGTAACCAACACGGATTTACGAGAACATCGCAGCCTTCGAGCGGTGAATCTGGGCCTGGGCGTCAACATTTTGCTGGCCGGGCTTAAAACGACCGTAGGCATTATCGGGCACAGCCCCGCTTTGTTAGCCGATGGCATCAACTCGACCTCGGACGTGGCCTACTACGTGGTCGTGCGCATCTTCGTGAGATTGGCGCACAAACCGGCGGATGTCGAGCATCCCTATGGTCATCGCCAGCTCGAAAATATTGCTGCGTTGGTGGTTGGCGCCTTTGTCGTCGCGACGGGTATCGCCATCTTCTGGGATTCTGTGAATAGAGTCTACGATTTGTGGTTCGGCCAAGGCGACTACATGGGTGCCTCTATGGCTGCACTTTTCGTCGCTTTAGGTACAGTGGCCATTAAGATTGCACTAACCGGCTTTACTCAAAAAATCGGCCGACAGACGGGTAATCCCGCAGTTTCGGCCTTGGCTCGAGATCATCGCAACGACATCTGGGCCGCTTCCGCCGCCGGAGTGGGCATTTTTCTGGGACGCATGGGATTCCCCTGGGTAGATCCGCTGGCCGGAGCTTTAGTAGCCCTGGTAGTCCTGCGTACGGGCGTCCAGATTCTGCGAGAATCCTCCGAAGACTTGATGGATACCATCCCCGGTCAGGATTTAGAAAAGCGCATTCAACAAATCCTGAAGGACGTCGCCGGGCTTACTCGGGTCGAAGAGATACTGGCGCATCGCTTTGGACCCTACTTGGTGATCAATATAACCATCGCCATTGAGGGATCCTTGAGTGTTGCGCAAGGCGACCAAATCGCCACAGCCGTCGAAACAGCGCTATACCGCGATATGGATCTCGTGCAGCGAGTTCATGTGCATTACCACCCAGCCTGAGCTCTGTCTCCTTTAAAAATGTCTCACCATTGATGGACTCCCTCCGTATATCTACTGATAGCCTGCCATTTCGTTTTAAAAGGGAGTACTCGGATTATGACACGATATTTGATTGAAGTCCCGCACGGCGCCGACAAGGATTCCTGCACTCGCGCCATCCAGATATTCCTTGAAACCGGCAACCACTTCCTGGCCAACGCCGATTGGGGTTGCTTTGACGGTGAGCATAAAGCCTGGTTCATTATGAATGCAGATAATAAAGATGAAGTCAGGATGATTTTACCGCCCGTTTACCGGCAAGTAGCCCATATAACCATACTGCATACCTTCACGACCAATGAGCTGGACGAAATGGTCACGCTGCACCCGGCTTGACCTTTATGGCGCTGCCCAACTCCAATCCCTTCAGATTTGCCTGAAGGGATTTTTATTAAACAATGGAAGAGAGGTGCAATTTACATTAGGAGGGGGAGGGTAAAAAAAAGGCCATTCTTGGATTGGTTTTATTAGAATCACTGGTTAAATTATCCAGTTAGACAACTAAGTCGGATTATTTTTAACATCACCTGTGTTCGACGAGGAGATAGCTACGTGTTTTCCCGGAATGAAGCCACATCCGATCCCAATCCGAAGCGATATTACCTTTATGTATTTTTGCTGGCACTATCCCTAAGACTCCTTCTGCTATTCTCCCAAAGCTGGGAAAGCCACATTATTGACTCTTACGATCATATGGCAGTGCGCCTGCTTCACGGCGAGGGACTGACCTATGATGGTAGCAATCCCAGCGTTTGCCGCGCCCCTGCTTATCCAGCGTATCTGGCGGCTGTCATGTTCATTACCGGTGAAAACCCCATCCCCTATACGCTACTGAGAATATCTGACAGCCTGCTGGATTCCCTCACCGCAGCGAGCCTGCTGTGGCTTTGTGCCGTGTTTTTCCCCTTTTCCAGTCGTCGTACCAGAATTTTGGCGGGTGTATTATATGCGTTTAATCCCTTCGTCATGTATTACACTTTAAAGATGGGGCCGGAAACGTTGATTCTGCCCTTCTTCGTGATCTATTTGGGATTGTTGCACAAACTGATGTTCGATAGTGAGAATCGGTGGCGGAATGCCGCTCTATTGGGACTGGTTTCCGGTATTCTGCTGCTGAACAAATCCGTCTTCATACCCTTCATCATTTTATCACCCCTTGTTATTATAGGAATAGCGCCCAAATCGAGAAAATCCTCCGTTATCCCCCCGATTCTGATTTCTTTAATGCTGGCATTTACGATACTGGCTCCCTGGTCGTTGCGGTGCAATCGTTACGCGGGCCGATTTGTCCTGGTGCAAACTCTGACGGGGTATAACTTTTGGTACGATTTCGTCATTGATGAAAATCGCAACGCCAACTTTGCCGCAGGTCGGCTCGATGATTGCATCTTCGAAGAAGGAAAAGTTAAAAGTAATGAAGGAGTTCCGTTTGAACCTTACCACTTGGCTGCTTGGGATGAAGCGAGTATTGATAGAGATCTGGTTGTCCGCGCGCGCACTTGGATTCGGCAGAATCCCATCGGTTTTCTGCGGAAAACCGCAGATAACTTTTTCTCTTTTTGGTATGTCGTGGAAACTCCCAAAAAGATGGTGGTGACGGGATTATTTTCGCTATTATTCCTTCTAACTACGTTTAGTGGAACCTACCGGTTGTGCCGATATGGGCACGGGAGGTCTGCACTCATTCTGTTGATATTGATCCTTTTGGTGGATTTGATCTATGTACCTGTCATCAGTCTGTATCGTTATTCGTTGATCGTATACCCCATGATGACGCTGTTGACGGCTTTTACCGTCACCGAGCTGCTTGATCGCTGGAAGCTTAGGAGCTGAAACGAGGTAGAAGGCTGTTTCCATTTAAGTTTCTCCTCAGCCGTGCCGATAATAGAATTGGAACGATTGACAAAAATACCATCATGGACGATAAAAAAAGCGAAACCCTGCCTGCCATTGACTCCAATCAGGGATGGAAACCGCGCCCTCAGCACAAGCAAACCATCGTGGAGAAGAATCCCGAGGAAGAGCCCGATACTGCGGTGGAATCCCGCACGCCGCAACCCCTCCCTTTTGGTAAAATAGACGTCTTCGCCTGATCCCCTTCCGCATTCCGATCCGATTCCCCTTGCATCCGCTGCCTGTTGCTTATTATATTTCCCGCATGATGCCCAATCAACCTGATCCAATAACTCTCGACCCCCGGCAGCGCCATGCTATATTGGTATCCGCAGCCCTGGTGTCGCTTCGTGGCGACACTCTCAAAGCGGTTTATAGGACCGCTCTGGAGGAAGCCTTTACTACACCCGAATTGGTCGAATTGGTATTGCAAAGCCTGCTCTTCGATGGTTACCCTTGTGCCCTGGAAGGATTATTGACGTTAAAAGAGCTGCAAGACGATGCTTATCGGCCTGAAGACCTCTTCGAACCCTACCTTCCTGCGACTTTAAAACCATGGCGCGATAAAGGCGAAAGTCTTTGCCGGCGCATCTATGGCAGTAATTACGAACCCCTGCTGCGCAACGTGCAAGGCTTATCTCCTACTCTTAAGGAGTGGATGTTGGTAGAGGGGTATGGCCGCGTGCTGAGCAGGCCATCCCTGCCCATAGATCTACGCGAACTGGGCATCATCGCCATCCTGATTGTCAAAAACCTTCCCCGACAACTTCATTCTCACCTGCGTGGAGCATTGCATGTGGGTGTTTCCCCGGTAGAACTCGAGGCAGCGCTGAGGCTCTGCTCGAATTTTGCCACCCCTCAACATCTGAGGGCAGCTCTGGAAATCTGGTGGAAAATATACCCACCTCCATCCCGGTAATGACATTATGGCAGGAAATGGCAGGTTTCCCTTTATGTTGGATCATTACTGGGGATTGGTACCATCATGTTATACAATTGTTAATATTATAGTTATAATGATCTTTTCACATACAGATGTTTCATAAAGATCGGCATGATGTTTGCTTTTTAATGATATAAATAGAAAGAATTGTTCATCCCCACGGGAGGTTTGTAGCTAATGAGCAAGATTATCGGCATTGACCTGGGTACGACGTACTCGGTGGTAGCGGTCATGGAAGGTAACGAAGCGGTCGTGATCCCCAATCAGGAGGGGAGCCGCACCACGCCTTCGGTAGTGGCATTTGCCAAAACCGGCGAACGGTTGGTGGGCGCCGCGGCCAAGCGTCAGGCTATCACCAATCCACAGAAAACCGTCTTTTCCATCAAACGTTTCATGGGCCGTCATCATGAAGAAGTAGGCACCGAGATCAAGATGGTTCCCTACACCGTGGTGCCGGGGCCTAATGGCCAAGCTCGTATCAAGATTGACGATAAAATTTATTCGCCTCCGGAAATTTCCGCGATGGTTTTACAGAAATTGAAATCGGCCGCAGAGGATTACCTGGGAGAGAAAATAACCAGCGCTGTCATCACCGTACCGGCCTATTTTAACGATACCCAACGCCAGGCCACGAAAGACGCCGGCGAGATCGCCGGTCTCAAGGTCGAACGCATCATCAATGAACCTACCGCCGCAGCGCTGGCTTACGGCATTGATAAGACCAAAGATGAGCGCATCGCCGTATACGATTTTGGCGGGGGCACTTTTGATATCTCCATCCTGGAACTTGGAGACGGCGTATTCGAGGTCAAGTCCACCAACGGCGACACCCATCTGGGCGGCGACGATTTCGACCAGCGCCTGATTGACTACGTGGCGGATGAATTTAAAAAGAACGAAAGTATAGATCTGCGCAAGGATCCCATGGCCTTGCAGCGCCTGAAGGAAGCCTGCGAAAAAGCCAAGATCGAGCTTTCCACGCAGCAGCAAACGCAGATCAACCTGCCCTTCATCACCGCGACTCAGGAAGGCCCCAAGCACTTGGACTTGACCATTACGCGAGCCAAGTTCGAGTCATTAGTGGCCGATCTGGTGGCGCGCAGCATTACCCCCTGCCAGAAAGCCCTGGACGCCGCCAAGTTGTCCCCGAAGGACATTGACGAAGTCATCATGGTGGGTGGTTCCACTCGCGTGCCCGTCGTCGCCGAAGCCGTGCGCAAATTCTTCGGCAAGGAACCCAACCGCAGCGTGAATCCTGATGAAGTGGTGGCCTTAGGCGCCGCAATTCAAGCCGGTATCCTGAGCGGCGAGGTCAGCAAGGAGATGGTGTTGCTGGACGTCACTCCGTTGTCCCTGGGCATCGAAACCCTGGGCAATGTCATGACTCGCTTGATAGACGCCAACACGACCATTCCTACGCGCCGCACCGAAGTCTTTTCCACTGCCTCGGATTATCAGACGACGGTGGATATACATGTGCTGCAAGGCGAACGACCCATGGCTTATGACAACAAGTCCATCGGGCGCTTTCAGTTGGAAGGCATCCCCACCGCGCCGCGCGGCATGCCTCAGATTGAAGTCACTTTCGACATTGACGCCAGCGGAATTCTATCGGTTTCCGCCAAGGACAAGGCGACCGGCAAGGAACAGTCCATCAAGATCCAGGCGTCTTCCGGTTTGAGCAAGGAAGACGTCGAGAAGATGAAATCGGACGCCAAGTCCCATGCCGCCGAAGACGCCCGCAAGCGCGAAGAGATCGAACTCCGCAATCGCGCCGACTCGACGGCCTGGCAAACCGAAAAGCAGATGACCGAATTCGGCGATAAGATTGATCCCGATTCCCGCGCCAAACTGCAAGCCGGTTTGGAACGCCTGAAGAACGCTCTACGAGGTTCCGACATCAACGAAATTCGTTCTGCCGGTGATGATCTGAATCATATCTGGGGGGAGGCTTCCGCCAAGATGTACCAGGCGGCTCAAGGGGCCGCTCCTGGATCGCAACCCCCACCAGGAGGCGGCCCGGATCCCGGCTCAACGGATCAAGGCGGCAAGCCCGGTAACGTCGAGAGCGTCGAATATGAAGTCGTAGATGAAAACGAACCGAAGAAAGAGTCGTAAGCGATACTCAGAGTAAATCCGTTGGGAGGCGGGCGCATTTTCGCCCGCCTTCTCTCTAATCGTCATTATTGCGAGGCGCGGTTTTTTAAAGCGCCGAAGCAATCGCGACATCATGCGAGATTGCTTCGCTGAGCTCGCAATGACAAAGTGAGGAGTTTCATGCACGAATCCATCCCCTGGCTGCCGATGGTGGCCCGTATACTGATGGCCATCTTTTGTGGAGCCGCCATCGGTATCGAACGCGAATGGGCCCGCAAAGGCGCCGGGTTGCGCACCATGATCTTGATCTCCATGGGCGCGACGCTTTACATGGCCGTATCCGAATTGCTGGGCATACATGCCAAGGTGCCGTATGACGGCTCGCGCATCGCTTCGCAGGTGGTCGTCGGCGTCGGCTTCATCGGCGGCGGAGCCATCATCGTGGGGCGCGGGCGGGTCTTTGGCTTGACCACCGCGGCCACCATCTGGGTCACGGCGGCCATCGGCTTAATCATTGGCTTGGGCTATCCCTTCTTCGGCCTGCTGGTGACCGGGATCGTCCTCGCCATCCTGATCCTGCTGCGCTGGGTGGAGCAGCGCTTCATCCCGCATCGCGCCATTAAACCCGATCTCATGGAAGATGACGACCGGGCATAGGGGGGCTCTCTAGGCCATAGTCGGGGTCGTCCCCAACCCCGACCTGAATTGTCAGAATCGCCGATGAAACGGATTAAGCGGATTCCGCAGGTGATCCCCCCCAGCCCTCCTTAAAAAGGGGGGTGGCTCAGGGACGGGGGGATAATACAACCCTGCAAGGGTTGAATCCCCCCCTTATCAAGGGGGGCAGGGGGGATCTTTAAGAGCGTCCACTTCAGTGGACCGCAGGATGGTAGCCCAGCCTTTCAAGGCTGGGTAGAGATGGCGGACTGCGCTGCGCTTAGTCCGCCCCACTCAAATAAATACGCGGAGGGTTTTTATGAAAATTTCAAATGATTCCCTTGTCAGGAAATCACTTTCGCATTTTATAAAGAACCCGAATGCTAAGGAGATTATCGGTGCGCAACTGCTACCAAAAGTATTTAAATTACAAAAGGATATTATTGAGTTTACGCCTCCACCAGAAAAAAACCTTTATCCATTTACAATTTTGTTCAAATTTGTGAAAGATAGAAATACTGCATGTGGAATAATTATTCAAATCAGTTTTGGAAACATCCGATGTGCAAATGTCTTGACTCGGACAATGTATGATAATTTGACTAGGATGTTTTACCTTACAGAAGTGGTGAATGAAAACGATAGAAATGATTACGTACATGATGAATATACTCGGGAACAAAGGAAATTATTACAAATGCTGCTCGGTAACATAGGAATTTTGATAATGGATAAACAAAGCAAAAAAATGTTACCATCTGTAGGAATTGACGTCGAACGATTGATTAACCAACTAACACGACATCATCGAGAAATTCTTTACGGTCAAATGATAAGGCTAAAGGATGCTGAAAAACGTAATAAAAAAACTCCGACTGAAATTAAAAACGTAATAAGTGGAAATCCATATTTGGTTGATTTCTTTTGTGTTGATAAATTCTATTGGGAATATATAAAGATATCAGATCGTTTTGGAAATCTTAAAGAGTTGAGTGAAGAAAATGATAACGTGATATCAACGTGTAAAAGTAAATATCCACACTTTCCACCAGGCTATTTTCTTAGTCAGTATTCTACCATGTATAAGCTGCTTTGTGAAGATGTCCATCCGTCACTGAACAGACCCAGTGAATTCGTTTCGATGGATTTAGAGAATTTCATAATTGGCCAAAATTTCAATAGTGCGACGACAATTCTCACGCTGTGTGAACAATTATTACACGAGTGTTGGCTAGTTAATAAATTATATAGACTAAACGGAGAGAATGAATTAGATATAATATTCGCTGAATTGTC
Organism: Calditrichota bacterium; assembly: GCA_020051775.1. Taxonomy (GTDB): domain Bacteria; phylum Electryoneota; class B3-LCP; order B3-LCP; family B3-LCP; genus JAGVQJ01. Next base: position 25,702 of record JAGVQJ010000010.1, read on the forward strand.
AACATTGTGTAGTAATCACTTAGCCATAATGCCCTATTAGTCGGCAAGGCACAATCCAACATTTAGTTTGACCTCTTCAGGAGTCATATAGAGAGTTGGTGGGACCTCTTCTCCGGGGTTTTCCCATAGTGATCACTTTGTGGCACCCCCGGCTATTCATATACCATCCCTTCAGGATAGAAAATCTGCGTAATCCATTTAATCTGCGGGAATCCGTGATTCAGACAAAGGTAAAAGTGAGCATGCTTCGTTTCGCCTTTGGCGAAACGAAGCATGCCACCCCACAAAATGAAGAGCGCCCACTTCAGTAGGCCGCAGGATGGTAGCCCAGCGTTTCAACGCTGGGCGGAAGCTAAGGATCTGACACAACGGGAATCCGTTCCATCCGTTTCCTCCGTTTCATCTGCGATTCTGGCAATACTTGGATTCCCGCTTGCGCGGGAATGACACACAGGCTGGGACGCCGGCACTACCAATATAATTTCTCTGTGTTCTCTGTGTCTCTGTGGTGAAATTTTCCTAACGACTAACGACTATGACCCCCGACAAACTCACCATCAAATCCCAGGAGGCTTTGCAGACCGCCGACCGCCTCGCCGAAGAGCGCGGCCACCAGGCCATCGAGCCGGAGCATCTCCTGGTGGCGTTGATCAAAGACGATGACAGCATCGTCCGCGACGTGCTCTCCAAGCTTGGCGTCAATCAGTCTAATTTGGAAAGCGCGCTGAACCTGGAGATTGACCGCTTCCCCAAGGTCACCGGAGCCGCCGCCGGGCAGCGGCACGTTTCCCGCGATTTGACCGCGGTCTTGAATCAGGCTGAGAAGGAGGCCGGCGCTCTGTCTGACGAGTTCGTCTCCGTCGAACATCTGCTGCTGGCCATGATCGAGCTGAAGAACGCTCCCTTGGGCAAGATGCTGAAAAAAGTCGGCGTCAAGCGCGAGGACGTCTTGAAAGCTTTGAAGGAGACGCGGGGAAGTCACCGCGTCACCGACCAGGCGCCGGAGACCAAGTTTAAGGCTTTGGAACGCTATTGCCGCGACTTGACCGGCCTGGCCCGGCAGGGCAAGCTGGATCCCGTTATTGGCCGCGATGAAGAGATTCGCCGCATCATGCAGGTGCTGTCGCGACGCACCAAGAACAATCCTGTCTTAATCGGCGACCCCGGAGTGGGGAAGACCGCCATCGTGGAAGGACTGGCCGGGCGCATCGCTTCCGGCGACGTGCCCGAGCCGCTGAAATCCAAGCGCGTCATGGCGCTGGATTTGGGTGCGCTGGTGGCCGGCACCAAGTATCGCGGCGAATTCGAGGATCGCCTAAAAGCCGTCCTGAAGGAAGTGCAGTCCGCTGAAGGCGAAATCATTCTGTTCATGGATGAGCTGCACACTATCGTCGGCGCCGGGGCCGCGGAAGGTGCTCTGGATGCCTCCAATATGCTGAAACCGGCGCTGGCCAAGGGCGAATTGCGCGCCATCGGCGCCACCACCGTGGACGAGTACCGCAAGCACATCGAAAAGGACGCGGCCTTGGAACGCCGCTTCCAACCCGTCATGGTGGATCAGCCGACGGTGGAAGACACCATCTCCATCCTGCGCGGCTTACAGGAAAAGTACGAAGCTCACCATAAGGTGCGCATCACTGATGCTGCTCTGGTTTCTGCCGCGGTATTGTCGCACCGCTACATCAGCGACCGCTTCCTTCCCGATAAGGCCATTGACCTGATAGACGAAGCCGCCTCCAAGCTGCGCATCGAAATAGATTCCATGCCGGACGAGCTGGAGAAGGTCACGCGCAAGATCACGCAATTGGAAATCGAGCGCCAGGGCTTGAAACGCGAGAAGGACGAGGCTTCCCGCAAACGCTTAGAAGACCTGGAAGTCGAACTGGCCGACCTGAAAGAGGAGGACAAATCCCTGCGCGTTCGCTGGATGCGGGAAAAGGAGATCCTGAATGAAATCGGCCGCATCAAGGAACGCCTGGATCAGGTGAAGATCGAAGAGGCCAAGGCCGAGCGCGAGCAGGATTACAACAAAGTCAGCGAATTGAGATACGGCGTGGAGCGCGAACTGGATCGCAAGTTGACTTCCTTAAAAGAGCAGTTGACTCAATTTCGCGGTGAACGGTCTTTATTGCACGAGGAAGTCACCGAAGAGGACATCGCCGAGATCGTCTCGCGCTGGACGCGCATTCCCGTGAGCCGCATGTTGGAAGGTGAAAAGCAGAAGCTTCTGCACATGGAAGAGCTGCTGCACACTCGCGTCATCGGACAGGACGAGGCGGTGGCCGCCGTATCCGATGCCATCCGGCGGGCTCGCGCCGGATTGCAGGAAGAGAGCCGTCCTTTGGGTTCGTTCATCTTCCTGGGCTCCACTGGAGTGGGGAAGACCGAGCTGGCTCGCGCCCTGGCGAAATATCTTTTCGACGACGAGACTGCTCTCGTG
>JAGVQJ010000097.1 GCA_020051775.1 Calditrichota bacterium
ATCTCGGCGGTGATGGCCAGCACGCCTTGAGAAATCAGATCCGCGCGCATCAAACCTACATTGATCCGAAAAGCCTTCTCGATCTTCAAGCGTTTATCGGGCAGCTTGACGCGACTGGAATACCCTACCTCTTCCCAGGCGATGTACTTCATGATATTATCAGTAGAGAAGAACTCCTGCTCGAGAGCGGCGAACCGCTTCTTTTCATCATCATTAGTCAGTAATGGATCAGTACCCATGTAGAGAGCGAAATAGACAGCGCTGCGGCGAGCATCATTTACCGCTTCAATCTCTTTTTCTCGCTTGCCGCCGGCGCCGATGCCGGAGGCGCGGATCGTCCATTCCGTGGGCGAGTAGGATTCCACAAATGTAGCCTGCCGGGATTCCGGCAAATTACCCTGCGGGCGGATCCGTTTGGGACCGGCGCAACCGGCCAGCAGGATCATGATCAGGGCGTATTTCATTACAGTGCGCATGATTCCTCCGAAGGAATATAGAAAGTTTGATTCCGGGCGCGGGCTTAAGCCCTGGCCGAAATGACATTATTTCTGATGATTAACGCCCAAAAATCCCGCGGGCTATTTTTATCGGGTCAGCGGCCAGGGTCGGGAGAGACCACGTCAGATAAACTTGAGTACCCCAACCACTGAAGGTGAGTTTCGGTAAACCGTTAGGATTTTGCCCACCTGCGGGTTGCGTTGCTCGGCGCGGATCTTCCCATCCATCTGTATCCGCAAAGGCCCGATAGCAGACACCGCCCCCCAAATTCAAATCGTACCCCAGCGCGATTTCCAGGTTGCCGTTAAGAGTCGCACCCAAATTGTCTATGCGCCACTTCCAATCAACCATGCCTCCCCCAAACTCAGACTGCCCCTCTATCTGATATTGCGCGTAGGAGAGGGTTGCTTCCAACCCCAAATGCAGCCGATTGAGGTAAAATTTTTTAGCTAACCCGCCGCCCAAACCCCAGTAAACGCCTGCCGGAAGCGATGCACCAAAGGCCTGCCCGCCGGTAAGCTGGCCGCCGCCGAGCTCCCCGTATATCGAAACGAAAAATTGCGGTAGGTGAGTAGTTTGAGCGAGGTTATAATTGAACCAGAGCTGCCCGGCATATATGCGATTTTCGACGCTCTGATCAAAATAAAGGTCATAATCTGAGGTGCTGCCGCTTTGACTCAGGTTCACGACACCGGTACTCACACTGATCGGTAACAGGACCAGGCGAAAAGATATATCTATGGGCAGTCGGGGGTGTTCTATCGCCATCATGCCAGGTTGATATCCGCTACCGATGATCGTGCGGGCGCGAGTATCGCTGCTTCCGTCGTTGCTTTTCCCGACGCGGGTGACCCGCACCATCCCCAAACGGTGTTGTTTGAGACTGCCATCGGCCAATTGATCGTATTCGGCCACGACAAATTTATCGTCCAAATCCACGCCTTCCACACGTCCCAGTGAGAATTCTACCCAACCGGAGCCGGTTTGCGTTAAGGGATTAGAAAGCTGGAAATCGGGGATCTGCTGGGTGGCTACACGGAGGTTTCGAGCGAAAGTCTCGGCGGCGGCAGTGAACGCATAACGCGCGCCATCCAGATTCCGGCCTCGCTTGCCGTAACTGCCATCCAAGCGCGACCAGGCGTAGCCTTTGGCGGACTTTTGCGCCAGTTGAGTTACAGTGGAACCACTGTCTGTGACCACGACGCGATACCATAGGATGGCGCCTTCCAAGTCAACGGAAGCGCTGTTGTCCCGGTGATTGATTTCGATCTCGGCACGGTAAAGCACAGGTAGATAGATATACGCGGAATTCATTACGGCCCAGAGATCGGATTCAGTAATGCCGGTTTCTTTGGCCTTATCCACGATAAAAGAATGACGTTCGACCTCAGAGACCAATCCAGAGGCGCGCAACTCCTTTTCATAATCCAGAATGCGTAGTATTTCCGGGACCAGGGTGCGGTTCATAGCCTCGCTGACGGCGTCCAGATCCCGCCCACCCATCTCGCGCAGGGTATCTTGAAAACCCTGCGTCAGACTCGGAGGCAGGGGATTATAATCAAACCTCGGCATCGCGATTTCGCGATGAATTTCCGCCAGCAAAAATTCTTTCTGAGTGAGGCTCATTTCCACCTTCCCCAGCGGCAGGAGAGCGTCCACAAACGAAATGGATTTGCGCATATAGCGAACTTGAGTGTCCTGAGCAAAAGTGGGGAAACAGTAAAGCAGCAATAATACCATACCCCAACACCCCGCCCTCAGGGACGGGGCTGAATATTTCCGCAAGCCCCGTAAACGGGGCCGAGAAACTCCTTCCAGGGGGCTTAGTTGACGGTGTTCAGCCTTACCCATAAGACCGGGTCTCTGCAAGAGACAAAGTATCATTGCGCTTGACTATATTTGCATACTACTCGATTACCCGTTCGTTGGACAACCGTTAAGCCGGGGGTTCGATCCAACTTAAGTGCAATAAGATTGATATTCTCGGAATAATCAAACCTGAAGGTAGAGTTCTTATCCGCTTGGAAGCCTAAATCGCTAACTTCCGAGTCGCGAAAACGAATATTCGTGAGCCGGCTCTTGAGATTCTGGAACTCTGCTAGGGTGGGGATACCTTCGATTTCGACTGTGATCGGACGGCTTTTTTTACCTCCGTAGATGGTTAATTGTGCGATCAGATCATTGAAGAACTCCTTCTGAGCCTTGGAAAGAGCGTCACTGACGGCATTTTGCGGAGTATCGCCAGTGCCTTGCACGCCTTTGATCGGCGCGGCGTGCTGAACGATGATCTTTCCGGATTCGGTTTCGATCGCGCGTCCTTCCAACCAGCAGTCGTAAATATAGACTCCTACGACTCCGGCAAACCCGGTGACCTGTTTCTTCTCCCGCTGCTGCAAGCGCGCCTTGCCCAGGATCACTACATTGGAGAGCATCTGACGACCTAAGCGACGAGCGGCCTCGGCATCCTGGCGATCCAAGGCGGCAGCCACAGTCTGCTCAAATCCCGGCCAGGAGGCCGTGTGGGAAATATCGCGCACATCGAATCCCGCTTTGACCAGATCGGCTGAGAGCAATTCCGCCAGGCGGTAGTCCTCTACTTTTTGGCTGTCAATTTCCGTGGAAAGACCCACCACACAACTGAAATTGCGTACTAATTTATTCGCCTCGTCATCGGCGATTTCCTTCGCCACGTCGCACTGCACTTCCAAGGTCAGAATGCTATCATGGCGGGATTCAGAGAGGATTTTTGTGTTGCGCACATAGCCTGAGACTAACGAGAGAACGGCATCGTCAGCCAGAACGAAATCCTGCATGGCGCTCTGCGCTCGCACGCTTACGCCCAGAACCTGTTCCAGGGCGTTACGCTGGGCGTCCACCAGGGCTTCTTCCCGAGCGGCGGGGACATTGCCGCCTACTATGGCAGCCTCACCTCGCGCCGTGACCGTGGTTGTTATCGGAATTACCTCAGCCCCTGCGAGAGTCGTTATTGCCAGGAGAAGCAGGACTGGAAACCGGTTTGTCAGTTTGGTCTTGAGTAGCACCGTTACCTCCTGAAAATCGAAAAGCATCGGATCTGCCGGTTACACTCAAGCGCGCGTAGGCTCGTTCCCATAAGGACAAAAGGTTATTCTTATCTTCTTGCGATAGTGGAATGGTTCTGAATTGTGTTGATTTACACCTCTCCTTATCATTATCCTCTTGGTAATCGTATAATCTGGGTGAAAAAATTGAATGCTCGGAAACGAAAATCTACGCCGGCGCCACCTTTGGGCCCCTATTTCGATGAACTGACCATGCCTCAAATCAAAGCGCTGGCTGGGACGGAGAAGGTTGTAATCCTGCCGGTGGGCAGCGTGGAAGAGCACGGTCCCCACCTGCCTTTATGCACCGATAGTTTGCAGCCGGAATACGTGGCGCTGGAGGTCGCGCAGCAAACCGGGTGTCTTATCGCTCCCCCTCTACGATACGGACTGTGCGATGCGGCGCGCCATTTCCCCGGAACCATTACCATCGAATTCGACACGGTGCGCGCGTTAATGCGGGATATATTGTCCGAATTCATTCGCCAGGGTTTCAATCGGTTGCTAGTTTTA
>JAGVQJ010000114.1 GCA_020051775.1 Calditrichota bacterium
AACCCAAATTCAAATCGAGAAATCGAGAATTCGCAGTTAATTACTTGATAATTCAATAAGTTATACTGCCGTCAATAGTTTTATACCGGACAGTAGTGAATGAGAACCTTGAAATAGGTGATTTTAGACTAAAGACTTGTAACTTGAGCCTTCCATGCCAATAGATTACCAATCCTCCGGCGTCAGTTTGACCGCGGCCGACGAAGCCGTCAAACGCCTCAAATCCTTGGTGGCTTCGACTCGTAATCCCAATGTGATCGGCGACGTGGGACTGTTCGCCGGAGCCTTTCGTCTGCCCGCCGGTGTCAAAAAGCGGCCGGTGCTACTCTCCAGCACTGACGGCGTCGGTACAAAATTGAAGGTAGCCCTGCTGGCGAAAAAGTACCACACCATCGGCGAAGACCTGGTCAATCACTGCGTCAACGACCTGTTATGCAATGGCGGCGATCCGCTCTTCTTCCTGGACTACTACGCCTGCGGCAAACTGGAACCGGCGGTTTTAGAGGACGTGGTGCGGGGGTTGGCGCGGGGTTGTGTCAACAACGGTGTGGCTCTGCTGGGGGGCGAAACCGCTGAAATGCCCGGACTATATCAAGTCGGCGATTTCGATCTGGCGGGAACCATTGTGGGTTGGGCGGATGAAGATGAACTCATTTTAGGGAGAGGCATCGCCCCCGGCGACGTCATCGTAGGTCTGCCCTCGGTGGGATTGCATACGAATGGTTATTCCCTGGCTCGCCGCGTGCTGTTGGACAATGCCCGGCTGGATCTGAACACCAACATCCAGGAGCTGGGCACTACCCTGGGCGACGCTTTACTGGAAATACATCCCAGCTACTTGCAAGCCGTGCGCGCTCTCCGGCAAGAGGTAGCGATCAAAGGCATCGCCCACATCACCGGCGGAGGCTTGGAAGGCAACCTTGAAAGAGTCCTGCCGGAAGGTTGCCGATTGGAGATCCAATATGGTTCCTGGACGGAACCGCCCATTTTCCATCTGATCCGCCGTCTGGGCCCGGTCGCTGAAACCGAAATGCGCCGCGTGTTCAACCTGGGAGTGGGATTGGCTCTGATTCTGTCGTCCGAAGATGCCGGAAAGATCATCGGGAGGGAATTTGCCGGTTGGAGAACCATGGAAGTGGGAAAGATTGAGGCAAAGGATAATTGATAATAACTCACTTGTAGAGAATGGCATTGCGTCTCACGACACCGCGTTTAGTTCTGCGACAGCTTCAAGATGCTGATCACGAAGCGCTATTCAGCTACCGGGCGGATCCGATGGTGTCACGCTACCAATCCTGGGCGCCGGACAGCCTCGAAGACGCCAGGGATTTCATCCGCCGATCTTCGGGATTGGACACAAACCTGTCGGATATCTGGATCCAGTTGGGTATCACCCTGAAGGATTCGGGAGATTTGATTGGCGACGCCGGATTGCATTTTTTTACCGGGATGGCCCGACAAACTGAAATCGGCCTCACGGTGGCGCCTAATTACCAGAAGAGAGGATACGCTTCGGAAGCGCTTGACGCCCTCCTCGACCACCTGTTCATAAAAATGGAGAAGCACCGGGTATTCGCTTCGACAGACCCGCGGAACAAACCCGCTCTCGCGTTGCTGGAAAAGCATGGATTGCGCCGCGAAGCGCATTTTCGCCAAAGCCTCTGGTTCAAGGGTGAGTGGGCGGATGATCTGGTTTACGCCCTCCTTGGATCCGAATGGCTGGGGAGGAGGCAGATGATAGATTCAAGTAATATTACCCAAAAAGATCATTAAATTAATTGGAGGAGTCATGAAAGGCAACGCTAAAGTTATTGCCAAGCTGAACGACCTGCTGGCCGATGAACTGACCGCCATCAACCAGTACATGGTGCATTCGGAAATGTGCGACAACTGGGGCTACGAGGTTCTGCATAAGGCCATTGAGAAACGCGCCATCGTGGAGATGAAACACGCCGAACGGCATATCGCCCGCATCCTCTTCTTAGAGGGGACACCGATTGTCAGCAAGCTGAAACCCATCAAAATCGGCGCGAGCGTCGAAGTCCAGCATAAAAACGACTTGAGCGCCGAGCATGGAGCCGTGGCCACCTATAACGACGGCATCAAAATCGCGCGCGAGGTCGGCGACAACGGGACTCGCGAGATGCTCGAATCCATCCTGAAGGACGAGGAAGATCACGTGGATTGGCTGGAAGCGCAGTTGGATCAGATCAAACAGATGGGCATCCAGAATTACCTCGTCGAGCAGTTAGGGTAATATTCCCGCGTGAACGTTCCATTCATCATAGCCCTAATTCTGTCTTATCTCCTGGGATCTACTCCCACGGCGGTGATCGTGGGGAAGATCCTGGGAGTGGACGTGCGTCATCACGGTAGCCGCAATCCCGGCGCCACGAATCTGGCGCGCCTGTCAGGACGGCGATCCTGGGGAGCTTTTGTGCTCACGATTGACGCGCTCAAAGGCTTCCTGCCGGCCTTCTTCGGTTACCGGTTAATTACCCTCGTCGGTCCAGCCCCGTTCGGTTGGAGCGAGTGGACGGTGGGGGTGGTTCTGGGAGCGGTTGCCATTCTAGGCCATATCTTCAGTGTATACCTGAAGTTGCGAGGCGGAAAAGGCGTCGCCACGTCGCTGGGCGTCGCTCTGGCTTTATCGCCTCTGATCGGTTTGGCCTGCTTTGTTGTGTGGGCAATATTGGCCGAATTGACGAGGCGGATTTCGATCTCATCACTGATTGCCGGAGCGGCCTTTCCGGCGTTGATCAGCTTGAAACCCGGCGTTCATCCTGCGGTGCTCGCGTTCGCCTGGATTTTACCCATGTTCTTGATTTTCACGCACCGCGATAACCTGCTGCGACTCTTCCGGGGAGAAGAACCGGCCATTCCCAAGGAGAGGCTGGTGCGAAATCTATTCACTTCCAGGAGGCAGCGTTTATGACGACGGATAAAAAGACGATAGCGCTCATGGGAGCGGGCAGTTGGGGCACAGCGTTGGCTTTGCTTTTGGCGGGCAAGGGCCATGACGTGCGGCTGTGGGAATTCCGCAAGGAGGCGGCGGCACGCCTACAAAAGGATCGCGAGAACAAGGAATTCCTACCCGGAGTGCTCTTCCACGAGAGCATCCTGGTGCATTGGGTGGCTTCGCGCTGCCTGGTAGACGCCGAAGCGGTAGTGTTAGCCATCCCCTCGCAATTTGTCCGCTCGGCGCTGGCCGGATTCGCGGAAAGCATCCCACCAAGAGCCATCATTGTCAGCGCCGCTAAAGGTATTGAGGAGGGCACGATGAAACGCCCCTCACAAGTGGTGCAGGATCTCCTTCCTTTCGCCTTCCCGGACCGCTATGTGGCGCTGTCCGGCCCCTCGCATGCCGAGGAGGTGTCTCGCGGCATCCCCACTACAGTAGTGGCGGCCAGTTCCTCGCTGGAAACTGCTCGGATCGTCCAGGAGATCTTTTTCACCCCGACGTTTCGCGTCTATGCCTCGCAGGATATGGCGGGAGTGGAACTGGGCGGCGCCTTGAAGAACGTCATCGCTCTGGCCACCGGCATCTGCGACGGCTTAGGGTTCGGCGACAACACCAAGGGCGCGCTCTTAACGCGCGGACTGGCGGAAATTTCCCGGCTGGGGATCAAGCTGGGCGGCCAGCCCCGCACCTTCGCCGGGCTGTCCGGCATGGGGGATTTGATCACCACCTGCATGAGCCGCCACAGCCGGAACCGCTACGTGGGTGAACAGGTTGGCAAGGGGAAGACTCTTGACGCCGTACTCGCCGGCATGACCATGGTGGCCGAAGGCGTGCGCACGACCAAGTCAACTCGCGATCTGGCGCGCCGCGAAGGCGTGCCCATGCCCATCACCGAAGCGGTCTACGACATCCTATTCGAGGGCAAAGATCCTCGCACGGCGGTGACGGAGCTGATGACGCGGGATTTGAAGGTGGAGGATTAAGAATACGGGAGACAGGATACAGGAAACAGGAGCAACCTGCCCCAAAGGGGCTGACCTTGAATAGTCCCGGGTTTCAACCCGGGGTAAAGGGATGTTATCCTCCCGCGGCTGATCCCGATTTAGAAAGTTTTAATTGCCTGGAAATGAATAACCTCCACTCCCTCTGCTACCTCTGCGGCCTTTCAGGCCCCGACTCCCGCGACCACGTGCCGGCGCGGGCGATCTTCTATCCGCGGTTGCCGGACGACCTGATGACCGCTCCGGCGCACCGGAGTTGTCAGGGATCGTATGCCCGGGATGAGGCGTATTTCGCGAAAGTCCTGGACGAGGCGCGGCTGGGTGGAGGCGTAGGCTGGATGCGCCGCTGGGGTCGGCGCGCGGCGTGCGCTCGAAAAGCGGTGGCGGAAGTGGGTGACGTTGAACGGCTGGAGGCCGTCATCAAGAAGATCGTCCGGGGGTTGCATTTTCGGCACACGGGGAGTCTGTTGTCCTCCCAGGCGCAGATCATCGTCCAGCCGGGTTTATGGGAGGGGCGGATGATGACGGCTTCGGGCAAAACCTCAAAGCGCAAACTTCCGGCGTTTCAATCACGCGGCAGCCATGAGGAATTCAAGTACACATTCATAAATCACCGCAAGGGGAGTACTACATGGATCTTGGTGTTCCATGACCGGTTCATGTTTCAGTGCGAAATGGAGCCAGGCTTCTCCGTCAAGGCACCGGAATAAATTCCGGTGCTCGC
>JAGVQJ010000176.1 GCA_020051775.1 Calditrichota bacterium
CTTCACGCGCAAGTAGGTCATCATGCCGAAGATCAGGCCGAGTACGCACACGAACAGCCCGGCCATCAGCAGGGTGCGACCATTAATTCCCAAGAAATCTACCTGGCCCAGATCCGGCAGGATCAGACTGGCTTCGCCCCCGGCATGTTCCTGCGCCATCGCCAGCGGGGCGCTGACCAGAAAAACTGCCGTTAGAAGGATAATTACGCCATAACCATGTAATGATCGCAGCATTGCTCTCTCCTTTCTCCGCTCTCCAAGGGAGTCATTAACCCGTAGAAACTGAAAATAATATCCTTAAAGGTATATTATGCAAGTCACTCGATATGTAATTTGCAAATATTACAGTTATAACGCAAGAGAAATTTTACACAAATTCGTTGCATATAGCAATGAAATGTAGCATGTTGCAACAAAAAATACAAAACTGACTTTTCATAATTGTTAAAGGTGCCTTCACTGGGTGGACAGGACTCCCGTAAGGTTATGTTGCAATTGTAGCATATCAATCGCTTTTCATGAAAAATCATTAATTATTTTCTTGCCTTGAGAATCGAGATGGATGTATTTTATAACCAAATACTATGGGTGTGGTACAACACGCAACATCATGTGAAATATATAACAATCTGGAGGCTGACATGCGGCGTAAAATGCGAAGATGGCGGCTGTCTTCCGCATCGTTTTACATGCGATGGATCGTTCTCCTGAGTTTGGTGCTGGTTGTATTCCTGCCCCTCCTGGCAGCGGCGGGCGGCGGGAAACCGGCTACAAAAGTCTACAATGTAGCGGATACCCGGTCCATGCAACCGGGTCTTGCCAAATGGATCGCCGGAGTGTATAACGGAAGTCCCTGGATGTACGGCTTAACCGTCGTCTTAGTCATGTCAGGAATGGGATTGGTATTAGGTTTTGGTATGGATCGGTTGCTCAAACTACTGGGAATCAACCTGGGCAAACTGGCGCATCATGAATAGCCATTGACATTTTCAAACGGGGAGAATGACATGGATATGTTCAATATATACCTGCCTATTGCAGGGATCGAATTTAACGTACTTCTGCTGTTGTTGATCGGAACAACAGTGGGCATCTGTGGAGGTTTTTTCGGGATTGGCGGCGCTTGGATTGTGACTCCGGCGCTGAATATCTTCGGGTTCCCCATGCCCTATGCCATCGGGACCGATCTGGCTCATATGGGCGGTAAATCCATTGTTTCGACAATCAGGCACAGCAAATTCGGCAACGTGGATCTGGCGCTGGGAGCTTCGATGATCCTCGGTACGACGGTGGGCATGGAGCTGGGTGCACGGTTGGTTATGCATCTGGAAAAGTTGGGTCTGGCTGAGTCGGTTATCCGTAAAATCTACATTATCTTCCTGTTTTTAATCGGCAGCTATGTGCTTTATGATTACCTATCGCACATGGCCCGGCAAAGGAAGCTTCGCGCGGTCGGCGCACCAACGCCGCAACGCGCCAATATCGCGCAGAGGCTGCACCGTATCAATATCCCGCCCATGATCAATTTTCGGGCTTCCGGCGTCCGCTGTTCCATCTGGCTGCCGGTGCTCGTCGGTCTGTTGACGGGGGTTATCGCCAGTGTGCTGGGAGTAGGCGGCGGCTTCATTCGCATGCCTGCGCTGATTTATCTAATTGGTTGTCCTACATTGGTGGCTGTGGGTACCGATCTGTTCGAGGTGATGATTACCGGAGCCTATGGCGCGTTCACGTATGGCGTCAAGGGACGAGTGGATTTGTTGGCAGCCATGTGGATGTTGATCGGTGCGGCAGTGGGAGCGCAATTGGGTACGGTGGCCGTCAAATACGTGCGCGGATATTCTATCCGGCTGCTCTTTGCCGTGACCATTTTCATCGCGTGTATCTCAGTGCTGTTGAAACAACTCGACCTGCAATTGCCCTCCTCAATCATGATTCTGACGGCGGGCGTGGTCATCAGCTTGGTGATCATCGTCTGGCTGGTCAAAGGAGTTATAAGGGAGCGAGCCGCGACTCGGTCGGCCAACCAGAGTGTGTTGAAAACCGGAACGGAGCGACGATGATGAAGCAGACCCTGATTTTACTGACGATGGGATTATTTTTTTTAGCGGCCTGCGGAAAAGCGCCGGAAGTAATCCAAGGGGTAGTGACTGGCTACGATCCCGCCTCTAAAACCGTAATGCTGCAGGATGAGCAGGAACCGCATCGCGATCTTACCTTTTCGCTGCAACAGGCGGAAATTGGTGCAGAACCGGCGGTGGGAGACTCGGTGAGGCTTTCCTACCGCACTCAGGGGGAGACACTCCTGGCTTTGCGGGTAATGAACCTGAGCCAACGCAGTGAATTACAGAAAAAGGGAAGTCACTAAAATTTGTCAAATTCGCCGGCCAGGAAGGCCTTGGCGAAGAATTCGGGGCTGCTGTCGGTGCGCATGAGCATATCCAATTGCCGGCAACAGAGTGTGATTCGCCCCAAATCCACCAAACGCTGCTGGGCTAACTCCCGATCGAGCTTTTCGAGCCGCGCGACGACGCCGTCGCCTCGGACCTGAACGCTGAAATGCAATGCCTTTAGCACCAGGGAGATGAATCGGCAGCGTCTCTCTCTGCGGACTTCGTCGGCTGCCCCGCCCTCAAACCGGAAGTGGATGTAATTCTTATTGACGTTTCTGCCACAGTAAGTATCCACGGTATTGAAGTGATAACCGGCCTTGGTGCTGAAATTCATGTAGCGGTCGGATATCACCGCGAAAGAGGGTCGGCCTACACCCAGTTCTTCTGCGGGAAGCCCCGCAATACTTTCCCCCAACACTGAAAAGAAACCCCCTGCCGAAAGCGCCCGTGGCTGATTCCAACTGATGCGGTGATCTGAAAGCCCCGTCAGAAAGGAAATCGCCGGGGGCGAAACCACATCAGCCATGTTAATGCGCCGGTCATGGCTGGCCTGGTTGGATAACCCGCCGCCCAGATCGAAAACCAACACTCGAAAGGGGAGATTTTCTTCCAGGGTGGTTGAGGCCGGCTCCATGTTCAACGCCCGATCCCCAAAATAGAACATCACTTCGAAGAGCTTTTCGTGGATAAAACGGATAACGTCGTGCAATGACTCTGCAGCAGAAGGCAGGAATTCCGGTGAATTGGCGTCCACCAGCTTCAGAGGGGTAATAAATTGCGCAATGCGCTTTAGCTTGGCCACCGCTGGTGAATTCACGATAGACTGCGCGTCATCAGGGCGGGCAGGCAGTTGTTGCAGACCTTCGAAGATTTGTAGGCCTCCCGTATCAACCGTTACTTCCAAACCCTGCGGTAATCGTAGTAAGGCGCCCTTTAATCCAACTATGGTTGGGACCTGAAACTCGCGAGCCAGTATCGCCATGTGCCCGATGGGGGAACCTTCTTCGGTGATGATGGCGCTGCAATGATCCATAACCCGCGAATAGCGCGGCGAGGAGCGATGGGCGACCAGCACCGCGCCTTCTGGAAAACAATCCAGTTCGTTTTCATCTTTCAAAACGAAAACTTTCCCGCATCCCACTCCAGGATAGGCTGTCGCCCCTCCCGCCAGAATTGCTTTCCGGACGCCCGCCTTTTCCGATATATTTAAGGCCGCCGGCTTCTTGATGAACACCATGGGGCGCGATTGTAAGACATTTATTCTGCCTCCCTGATCTATCGCCCATTCGACATCCTGTGGCGAACCAAAATGAGCTTCCAGCTTGCGGGAAATGGCCGCCAGGGAGAGAGCCTCTTCCCGAGAAAGGCGCCGTAAGGGATCATCGCTCGTGATGATCCCCCTTGTAACCAGAACCTCTTCAGCATCTCCGGTTTCCGCAGAATCATCGCAGGCGGGGCCGACATAGGCGCTGATGACGGTCTTGTCCGCTTCAGGATCGTCGAAATATCGCGAGAACATCACACCCTGGCAACGGGATTTCACCATGCGGATACATCCGACGGCCATCAATGCGCTCGAATTGGATAACCCGTACATGTGCCGGTAACGGACCGGGCCAGCTCCGTAGGCGCTGGCGACGACCCGACGGTAGGAGTCCAGCAGCGAAGCCTTGTCAACATTCAACTCGGTAGCGTACAATCCCGCATGGGACGCTTCGCGGTCTTCTCCCAGACCGCTGCTGCGCACTGCAACTAAATCTTCACTATCGCCCATTAAGGACAGGTAGGCATTGGTTATCAAATTTTCCAGTTCCGTTGGCAGGGGAGTGACTGCGATTATTTCCTGCAATTCGCGACAGGCTTCTGACATGACTCGAGCGCCGAAGGTCTCGGTTAACTCTTCCAGTTTCTCGGCGCGATTGCCCAGTTCGGGGCGGTCCATAAATCCATTGAAAGCTGTGGCAGTGATGGCGAACCCATCCGGAACTTCCAGACCCATAACATTGCGGATTTCCCCCAAGTTGGCCATCTTGTGACCGACAAGCGGAGCGTCGGTCTGGCGCAGGTCGGATAGTGGGATGATCAACGGTCCCGAAGGCGGGGCGGAAAAAGCAGCCAGGTGAAACTCGAAATCATGATTGATGCGGCGCATGCTATCGAACAGATCAAGATACCGTCCCCAGGCTAACTCGTTAAAATCCCGCACCATGACATACACGTCCAGGATTCCCTTCCGCAGCAACCGCACCATGTGGTTGAAAGAGAAAGGGATCCGCCCGGAGAGGCGGTCATCAATATCAGCGATAAGTTGTAGCACGGAATCGTTGGTTGCCAGGATGTGGCGAAAAGTCTCATACATCTGGCGAAGGTGCTCGGCGTTATCAGTAGTGCTTATGACAACTTTCGCCTGGCGCCGCGCTGTGAGCCTTGCTTTGATTTTACGGATCATGAGAGGATTAGAGCAGGATTATTAATAATTTAATGAAATGAAGGGGGGATGTCAAGGATTGGATAATATAACCCTGGAGGCAATTGTGTAAATAATCGTTTGACTTTGAGTCGCACCTTCTGAACCGCCGGTACGCGGCGGACGATCTCAGCCGCCAATTCGACTTTCGACGGCGAAGGCGCCCCGAAGTTGGTTCCGCTTTTATAAAGGGGAGGAATCAGTTAAGTCATTTATCGTTTCTTAACCACCCTGCCACTTCACCCGCATAATATGTCAGAATGAAATCCGCTCCGGCGCGTTTGAAGGCCAGGAGTGTCTCCAAGATGACTCGCTGGCGGTCAATCCAACCGTTGTGGGCAGCGGCTTCGATCATGGCGTATTCCCCCGAAACCTGGTAGGCCGCGGTTACGCGATTAAAGGTCGCTTTAACCAACGCCAGCACGTCCAAGTAGGCGATCCCCGGCTTGACCATGATCATATCGGCGCCTTCCTCTAAGTCCAACTCGGCTTCACGCAGCGCTTCCAGCGCATTGCCGGGATCCATCTGATAACTGCACCGATCCCCGAACTGCGGGGTGGAACCGGCCGCGTCTCGAAAAGGGCCGTAAAATCCAGAAGCGTATTTCACGGCGTACGACAGGATGGCGGTCTCGTGGAATCCATTCTCATCCAGCGTCCGCCGAATGGTTGCAACACGGCCATCCATCATGTCCGAAGGTGCGATGAGATCTGCTCCAGCTTGGGCGTGACTCAAGGCCGTTTTCGCCAGCAGTTTCAACGTAAGGTCGTTGGACACGTCGCCCTGAGAGATGACTCCGCAATGTCCATGGCTTGTGTATTCGCACAAGCAGACATCCGTTATTACCAGTAGATTCGGCGCAGCTTGTTTGATAGCTTGCACAGCGCCCTGCACGACCCCCTCGTCGTTCCAAGCCGAACTGCCCGAATCGTCCTTATGTTCGGGGATGCCGAAGAGGATGACAGCGGGCACGCCCCAGTCAGCCAAACGAGCCGCTTCTTCTGCGGCTCTGTCAACCGAGAGCCGGTATTGCCCCGGCATGGAAGCGATTTCCCTGCGCACGTTCTGTCCCGACATTACGAACAGCGGTTGCACCAAATCGTCAACTGAGAGGCGGGTTTCGCGCACCATGCGGCGCAGGGTTTCGCTGCGTCTTAAGCGGCGTGGACGGTCAGTGGGAAAGCTCATGGCCTATTTTCTCCAGTATATTATTGAAAAGGGGCGCATCTGATGGAGTGAAGTTCATAACGATGTCTCACGCCGGCAAATTGTCGTTCCGCTCCGGCGGCAGGGCTAAAGAACCACCCCGTGCCATGAGCAGAGCAAGCGATGATTTTCCAATTATTCAGTTATATTGGCTTTAAGAACTGCTGCTGTTACAGCCGCCGAATCAGGCCCGGCGCTGATGAAAATGTTTCCCGCTCCGATTTGGCGCAAAGCTTTGGCTGTTGACTCCCCGAAGGCTACACAAGCAAATGACCAGGGCGGCGGCCAAGCGGCGGCGAAGGCACTCACTGCGCTGGGAGCCGCGAACACGGCAATATTCCACGGTAGGTGTCGTTTCAACCGTAAGGAAAGGTCTTCAGGCGGAATTGCCACTGTGGTATAGCATTTCCAGGAAGTGACTTTGAGACCTCCGGCGATCAGTATTTCTTTAAATTTTTCATCCGCTAACGATGAGCAAGCCCATAACAACGAATCGTCGGTCCGAAGGTTGGTTTTTTCAGTCAACCATCGTGCTAATCCGATGGCGTTTGATTCGGGTCCGTGGACGACCGAGTCAAATATGTGTAATCGCTTCTCAAGTTCGGCAGCAGTAGCTATCCCAACAACTGCAAAGAGAATGTTGGTTGGTAATTCCAGTCTCTTCGCTTGCACAACGCTGGCGAAAGCGACTACGCCATGAACGCTGGTAAAAGCGATCCATGAGAACTCTCGCAAATCAGGTAGAGGATTCTTCTGATGGAGATAAACTGTCTTTGTCACTGGTTCGACCAGAACGTCAATACCTTTTTCCACCAAAAGGTCAACCAATCCCCGCGCTCTCTCAGCGTCGCGTGTGATTAACACCCGAGCGCTCATGCACTCCCCTGGCTTAATTTGCCAAACAGGGCTTCGACAATTTCCGCAGGATCGTTCCCCACGAAGCTGCTCCATACTGGTTTGCGGCCACCACCCCAGAATCCAAACGCATGCCAACTGTCGTTTTTAAAGCGAGCATAGACGCCCAGAGGTAATCCGCAACCGCCTCCAAAACGTCCCTGGACGGCCCGTTCAATGGTGGTTGCAGTAGCGGTAAGATTGTCATGCAGGGCGGTATGCACCGCTTGAAATTCGGGGGCCCCTTCCCGCATCTGAATAGCCAGCGCCCCTTGCCCCGGCGAGGGTATAAATCGCGATGGATCCATCCGTAATACAAAGTAACCCGACAAGTCGAGCTGTAGCCGGTTGACACCGGCCGCAGCCAGAAAAATTGAGTCATAGTGTCCTTTCGCCAACTTTGACAGTCGTGTGGGCACGTTGCCTCGCAGATCCTTCGACACTATATCAGGCCGCATGGCTTTAAGCTGGGTTTCACGGCGCACTGCACTGGTGCCGACTACCGCACCGCCACGCAGGGGAATTTCGCCTTCTGTTTCGAGGTTGGATTCGGATCGGATGATCAAAAAGTCGGCGGGATCTTCTCGCTTTGAAACCGCCGCCAATGCTAAACCCTCTGGCGCCTTGGAAGGCATGTCCTTGAAGGAGTGCACCGCCACATCCACCGAACGATCCAGCAATGCCTCTTCGATTTCCTTAGTAAAATAACCCCTGCCTTCGAGCTCGCGCAAGGGCCGGTCGGTAATCCGGTCACCCTTGGTGCTGATAATCTTCAACTCAACCTGCCGCCCCATTTTTTGTCCTAGAACGGCGGCAACGTACATTGCTTGACACTTGGCTAAATCGCTGCCTCTGGTGCCGATGATCATACCTCTCCCCAAGAAGGTGAGCATGAATTTCGAAATGCGTCAATAAGGTAAACCCTGACTGGAAGCAGTTTGATCCGAGGGGCGCTTGGAAATTAATATCGTACCACGCTATCAGCTAAACTTATCTTCATGACTCAGTCAAGCACTTTTTCGTAAATTTGATGCTGCTCAGCTCATTTGCTCCCCTCCTGAAGTGTCGCGCAAGCCCAATGCAACACCAATCCACCTCCCCCTTTAGATACGAAAATCCGCCTGTAATAGGCGGATTTCCAAAGGATTTAAGCTTGCTGGGATGCAGGGATTCGAACCCCGATACCATGATCCAGAGTCATGTGTCCTGCCGTTGGACGACATCCCAGTATAACCTTGCAATATAAGGAATTAAACCGCTTTTGTCAAGGGGGTATGGTCACAATTATTTATGGCTGCAATCGCCGTACGGCCAACAGCGCTGCGCCCAAAGCTCCCACAAACTGCGGCTGCGGAGGGACCAGAACTTTCACCCCTAAAACCTCTTCCAAGGATCGCACCATCGCCGCATTTTGTCCGACGCCTCCGCTAAATCCCAGGTCAGCTTCCACGCCCAAACCTTCTGCCATGCGCACGACTCTGGCAGCGATAGCGTTATGCAGGCCACGCGCGATCTCATTCATCTCACGACCTTCCGCCAGCAGGCTGATTGCCTCGGATTCCGCAAACACTGTGCACATACTGGAAATCCTCGCCGCAGATTTGGCCGTCAACGCCTGTTCAATGAACATATCAAGCGGTAAATCCAACCCTTGAGCAGTCATTTCCAGGAATTTCCCCGTTCCGGCAGCGCAACGATCATTCATGGCAAAATCCAACACCAAGCCACCCTCATCCAAGCGGATTACTTTGGAATCCTGCCCGCCGATATCAATCAATGTGCGCACGCCCGGTAAATGAAAGGCAATGCCTCGCGCGTGACAGGCGATTTCAGTGAACTGTTCATCGGCTATTTCGGTTACAGCGCTGTGAATGCGACCATAGCCCGTCGCAACGATGCGTTGTACTTGCACTCGATCCAAATTCGCCGTCATAAGCGCATCCGCCAGGGTTTCCCGCGCCATCGCCGAAGGCAGCCATCCAGTTTTCGCCAGTGCCATTCCTACGATCTGGCTGTCGCGTAAGATCAACGCCTTGGTCGTACGTGAACCGATATCCAATCCGGCGGTAATCATAATTCCTCGGCCCAATATCGCCCAAGTTTCCGGCCTTCTTCCACAAACGCCAGCACGTTTTCCTGCGGCGCCAGGATGGGGACTTCGCAGCCCGTTGACAGCACAAATCCCTTGGGATTGTCCTTACCCGCAGCCATTATATCGGCTACTTTTCTCCGGATAGTACCAGGATCATCTTGCAAGAGATCCGTAGGCCGAAGGTTGCCGATAATGCGCGTCCGAGCGCCGATATTATTACGGCATAAAGACATAGGGATGTCATCGCAGGAAAACAGATCGCATTGCGTCTTGAGGATCCCCTCTAATATCGGTTCACTGCGTCCACAGATATGCAGGAATACGTCGAAATCGCTGCGGTGAAGATGATCGCTGAAGGTTCGCAAATAGGGTTCGGCGAAATCGTGAAAGACCTGCGGCGAGATCACCGAAGCAGACGCCAACGGGTCCACCAGCATGGGGACAGCGCCCGCGTCAATGCACAAGTCAGTGAAGGCCAGAGCCGCCCGCAGACTCAAATCCAGCAGACTATGACAGGCCGCAGGATCCAACAAGGTATCCACCAGGAAATCTTCGGTGCCGCGCAGCAGTGCTGCCGTCGTAAACGGAGCCGGGATGAACACCATGACCGGAGTCACGTCGCCGACCTCACGTTGGCAGGAGGCAATGGCGTCTATATAGACCGAATACCGTCCGGGAAGGCTCTCGGCGTCGGGAAGTTTTAGATCTTGCCACGCTACACCGGAATCCAGGGCGGGCTGTTGTAATACAGGTACGTCATCGTCGCGAAAGAACAATTTCGATCCCAGCGCTTCTGCCACCATTCCCACGTCGGAGAAGATCGAGACGGCGTCGTGCTTGTATCGCCGCAGAGCCGCAACCTGTGCTCGCGCCATGGCTTTGCCGTCGGTAACATACTCCAGCAGACCCATACCGGCTACGGCGGCGGCGTGCGAACTGACCAGTGGATACACCACGACGCGGTCGGGGATCTCGTCAATCAGCAGCAGCGACATGCGCTGGCGGGAGTTCAATGGTTCGTAGCGGTAGAAGGATTGGTTCATTATCGCATTTGAAAATATCCTCTTAAATATAACTACGTAACAAGGTAAATGGTTGAAGAAAGTTGTGGAAAATGAGGTTAAAGTTGGGGGGATGAGTATACCGACAGATGGCTGGCTCAAAAGGTGAAGGGGCGTTCAATTGAACGCCCCTACTGTCTCGTGTTCCCTTCAAGAAAGGGGTGCATACCGTGCAGCCCTTTTGCTATCATCCGCAAACTCGCGAAGCTGTTTGTGTAAAGAGTAGCGCAACTACTTCATAAGGACCATCTTACCTGTAGCGGAATACGACCCAGCTTGCAGGGTGTAGAGATACACGCCCGAAGACAGGTTCGATCCGTCGAAGGTGACCTGGTGCTGGCCGGCTTCACGCAGACCGTTGACCAGGGTGGCGACCAAGCGGCCCTGCACGTCGAAGACGTTCAGGGTCACTTGGACCACTTCCGGCAGAGAGAAGCTTAAAGTAGTGGCCGGATTGAATGGGTTGGGATTGGCGCCTACCATGGCAAAGGTGGCCGGAGCCGAAATCATGATCTCACCGGGGAATGGTTCACCGGAGCAGAGGTTATCCCACACCATCGGACCGCCGTTGGCAACGGCTGTCTTCGTGAAAGTGAAGAAGCTGCTGTCAATGGCCGGGTAAGTGAATGTAGTGTTAACGTAACCCAGGTATGTGGTTACTCCGGCCGGATGGGAGGCGGCGATATTCTGGTTACGCAATCGAGTGATGGTCGTTCCCACGGGCGGATTGATCTGCACCGGGCCTAAGGTGGGATTGCTGTAGGTGCCGTTGGGGTACTTCATGCGGGCCCAACCATAGAAGTATGCTTGCGGGCCGGTGGTGCGCTGCACGGCAGCGTTGAACTGAAAGCTGCCACCGTTTGCCGGAATAACGATAGGCGGATTTTGCGGAGTCATAATCACTACGATTGGCGGCGTGTCACTTTCGAAATAATCCAAGATATTATAGAGGATCCCGCGTGAGATCAAGGTGTCAACCGTGGCCTCCAGAATCCAGGGCAGGAAGACCATCTTATACGCGCTCTCGTAGCGGATACCCGCGGATTCGTAATCAATCTGAGTGCGGAAACAGGTTGCCGCACCCAACCTGGGATTGGCGAAGTCGTTGTAGTTGGGACTGGGTCGGTTATGGAAATACTCCGTCGCATAAGGAGCTGAAACAGGATCACCGAGCACACCAATGTACATCGTGTCATTTGATTCGCCGGTTGAGAAGTTTAAGTGCGAATCCGACCAGCCATTCAATACGTGCAGGTATTCGTACATAAACGTACCTGGTGGAGCTATAAACTCTGTCCAGACACCGGAACCACCGAAGGCGCCGCCCAGATAGTCCGAACTGGACAGAAAGAAATGTCCTCCGCCATCCATGAAGTTGGCCACGGGATCGAGGTGTAGATTGGCATTATTTTTCGGGAGTGTGCCACTATTGGCCTCGCCGGTAAACCACAACACCTTGGAGTAGATATTGGGATTTACAACGTCCGAGCCGGGATAGCCCTGATCACCCGGTTCGCCGGGGCGAATCACCCAGAGGTCAAATGCAAAGATTCCTTGATTCAGGCAGTTTGTGTAAAAGCTCTGATGACTGTTTTCTGCTCCATCGTTAACCAGTAGTATGGAGGCTCCGCTGGGCTGAAGGTAGGAAAATTGATACCCTCCATCGTGAGGTGCTATGGTTGTATGACCGCTACTATCTTGAGCCACAACCCTGTAATTGATGATGGTCCAAGTTGCCACACTCGGTATCGCCCCTTGATAAGTTGAATCTGAAATGTGAGTCATGGGGACTTCAACCCAGGGCCCGTTGTTCACGGAATAGTGCAAATTCGCCTGTGTTATTTGCCCTTGTCCACCACCTTGGCTATGATCAGTTATAAAAGCGCTGATGACGTAGGGGCCTGGGGTATAGGTATCCGAACGATCTACCAAGCCGGAAATAGTCGGCGGTGGATCACCGTACAGGTTCACCTGGGCTCGGATCATCCAGTCAATACCGTAAGCATACCAGCCGGGCTGGGTACTATAAAGCCCACCGGGAGTAGTCAGGTAGGCAAGGCTATGATAGGGTCGCTCATCGCCTGCATCGCCTAAGAGTGAAGGGTAAAAGGGTTGCTGCCCGCCGCCCGTCAGGACATATCCGAGATAGAACTTGCGAGTTCCGACGTCCATCTCATCCGGAGTGAAACCATAAGTGCTGAAGTTGAGGGACTGCCAGGTCCCGCTGTTGTCGAAATTGTACGGAATAGGCCCGGCAATAACAGTATCCAGCAGTGTGGGGCCGGGACCGCCGCCAGGTTCATCATTGTCGTAATAATTATCGGGATCGAATGTGCGGACCAATCCCCAGACATAAACCAGCCCTGGTCCGCCCATGTCATTATTGAACATGAAGCGCCCCTGTAGGATTTGCGCTTCCGTGGGTGGTTCGAACCAGACACCGCAGGTGTCTCCGGGATCGGGGCGGCCGGAATAGTACGCGGTAGTACCATCATCGTACTGAAGCCAGACAACTTGTTGCGCAAAGAGGGGAGAAATCAAGGCGATCGGGAGAACTGTGATCACGGCCAGGAAGGAAGCGCGAGGGGAAAGCATAATAACCTCCACATGGAACCGGGTGAGTATTAACAGAAGCCAAAGCGTCATGCTTTAGCAAGAGCTTGCAGGACGATTGAGATCGGATTAAAAGGACGTATTAGACTACAATATAGGTAGAAAAATGCTCAGAAGCAAGTGCAATAAATTGCGTATTCAACAATATGTAAAATAAATAGGAGCGACCCATCGGATCGCCCCTTTTTGTTTCAGCGCAAGATCGTGTAGCATCTTGCGTAAAGAGTAGCGCAGCTACTTCATCAGCACCATCTTACCCGTGGCGGAATACGATCCGGCGGTCAGGGTGTACAGATACACGCCTGAAGAGAGGTTCGATCCGTCGAAGGTGACCTGGTGCTGGCCGGCTTCACGCAGGCCGTTGACCAGGGTGGCGACCAGGCGGCCCTGCACGTCGAAGACGTTCAGAGTCACGCGGGCCACTTCCGGCAGAGAGAAGCTTAAAGTAGTGGCCGGATTGAACGGGTTGGGATTGGCGCCCACCATCGCGAAGCTGGCCGGAGCCGAAACCATGATCTCGCCTGGGAACGGTTCGCCTGAGCAGAGGTTATCCCACACCATCGGACCGCCGTTGGCAACGGCTGTCTTCGTGAAAGTGAAGAAGCTGCTGTCAATGGCCGGGTAGACCTGCGAAGCGGTGTTGGCATAGCCCAGGTATGTGGTTACACCGGCCGGATGGGAGGCGGCGATATTCTGATTGCGCAACCGGGTGATGGTGGCGCCCACCGGCGGATTGATCTGCACCGGGCCTAAGGTTGGGCCGCTGTAGGTTCCGTTGGGGTATTTCATGCGAGCCCAGACGTAGAAGGGAGCCTGCGGCCCTACGGTACGGACTACTGTGGCATTGAATTGGAAGCTGCCGCCACCCGCCGGAATGACGATGGGCGGATTGACCGGCGTCAAGGTGACGTCCAGGGCGGGTGCTGCAGTGGAGGTGTTGAACACCGCGCGAGCGAAGAAGTCGTAATCAGACGCCGTCATTCCGCTGCCGAAATTGGCGAAGAAATGACCAGCGCCATTGACGATGTCATCGCCCAGAATGTGCGCGCTGGAGGTATCAATCATTTCGTAGAATACCCAGAAGTCGGTGTGGGTATTCTGCAGGTAGGAAACACCCGTCAGGGAGAATTGCTGCCAGTTCGGTGTGACCGAAGTAACATTGGCGGTAAAGTTGGTCACTTCCGGGCCGGGTGTGGTGGCCGTGCCGGGCTGGTAGATATGGATGCGGATAGAACCCGCGTCCATGAATCTCGCCCGCAAGTACTGAGCGTTCATGTTGAAGTTGCAACCGTCGGCTGTGGGTGTGTACTTAACGTAGGCGCCTTCGCCCGGGTCAAAGTTGAAGTAGTAATTGCTCTCATACCCGTACTGGCGGTTGTCGTAACCGAATTCAAAGACGTTGGCTGCCGTCAGTTCAACCGTACCGGCCTTGGCGCTGTCGTTGGTATGGAGCATATCCGAAGTCAGCGCAGTCCAGGAGTCGAAGTAGTAGTTACCGACAGCGGGGGTGACCCAGTTAAAGGTCTTGGTTACAAACTGCCCAGCATTGATCGAAGCCCAGGGAATCAGCGGAGTACCCGTGCCGTAATTGACGCGCCAGAAAGCCGGAACCATGGGTTCGTTGTTGGTGCCGAAATTGTGCAGACGCACCGAGCAATGAATGGTGTCGAAATAGACCGAAGTTGGCATGGGAACCAACAAGTTCTTGGCGCCCACGTCATGGGCCAAACCGGCTATCGAGTAAACCCGGAAATTGTCAATCATCATGCCGTAGCCGAGGTAGTTGTCCGGATCGGCCTGGAAATAAACACGAATCTTGATGTTGTATCCGGCATAATCCGACACGTCCACACCATTGGTCATGCCCGACCAAACTCCCAGCGAATCCCAACCGACGGGTAAGCTGGAGAATACATAGTGCAGAGCGCCCTGATTCCAGGGATCGTTCCAGTTGTACCAATGTACGCCGTTATCCGGGGAGACTTCGATGGTCCAGATATCCAGATCCGGGAAGGGTTGCGGATCGCCAACATTGATGTTGCCATGATGGAAGAACATGGCATAGATGTCGGCCGAACCCGGTTGAATGCCCGTTAGGTTGATGTTGGGTGAAACGATCGCGCAATAGGTCATGGGCAAATAGCTGTTCTGGGCATTGGCCATCCAAGCGACATGAGTCGGCGAAGGAGGCGTGGGATATGGAGCGCCGATGGCGGCTACGTGCCAGAAATTACCCACCGGGGTCATAGCCGGTGTGGGAATCATCTGGCTGGGGACGGCGATGCCTTCCGCGTTGTTCTGCAGTAGGGTCGTAACACCCGCCTGGATCAGCACGTTATCCACAAACATGCCGCGCAGAGTGGAGTCCTGAGCGGTGCTGTAAGCCGGGTCGGAGCACATGGCGAAGCGAATCTTCACCTGAGCATTGCCGACGTAAGCCGACAAGCTCTTGCTGGCGTTAACCCAAGCTCCGGGGGAAACGCCGCCCGAATATCCACCCCAACCGGCGATGCCGGGGCCCATGCCGAATTCATACCCGAAGGCATAGGAACTGGTCATGTTGTAAGCGGGGGTGGGACTGGGCAGAACCGACCAAGTGGAACCGTTATTGGTGGAAATCCAAATGTTGCAGGCGTCCCAGCCGTCGTACGGGGGTGTGGCGCCGGGTGGGGTTTCCACAGAATGGAACAGGTTGAACGTCAGCGTGGGATTGACCGCGCCGACTAAGCTGAACGTAGGGCTGACGAGGTATTCCAAAGTGTGGTCGCGATACCCCATGATGGTGGTGTCGCCTGACCACCAGGACAGCGTGCTGCCGCCGCCGGTGTAATGATTGTAATCATCAATGTGCCAGAGGGCGGGGGCGTCGGTCAAGTCCACGAAGGTCCAGCCGGGCGCGCCCGATTCGAAGTTTTCAAAGAAGATGATGCTGTCGGTCTCGTCAATCGCCGGATCCGGAGTTGCCGGGATGGCGGCTGCGCGAGTCGCGAGGGGGGTGAAAGTACCGACAGTGTTGGCTAAAGCCTGAGTTCCAAACAGCAAACCCAGACAGAGCATAAAGAATACTGTCTTTCGCATCGTGAGCTTCCTCCTTTAGGTTTGGGTTGTGACGAAAAATGAGCATGCTCTATATTTGAACGAGAATTGGATGTGCGGGACGCACCATTTTGCGCGTACCAGTCGCATCACCGGAGATTGGCCTCCCGTGATGGGGTTGATTGAACTTTACGGGATGTGTAGATACAGAAGTTATCCGGAAAGCGGCAGGGTTTTGCCGGTGGTGTTATGTTTCACGTCAACCGTGCTGTGATCGCCTCCAGGAGCAACTGATTAGAATATACATAAAATATGCGTAAAAGTCAAGCTCAATCTTGCGAGGATCTCCATTTGGGGCATGATTGCCTTTAATAATCTCCGATCTTTCGCGATATTATCGCACCACCACCGCTTTCTTCACTGCCACCTGCTCGCCTGCCTGCAATTGAAGGAAGTATACTCCCGCCGGCAACGAGCTTTGATCGAGGCGTATAGCGTGTTGGCCGTCCGTTTTGTATCCCTCTTCTAATACTGACATTCTGCGTCCCAAGAGGTCATAAAGTTCCAATTTGATTTGTCCAGCTTTCGGTAAGGTGTAGTTCATCCCATTGAAAGATAAGCCGGAAACCACCGATTGGGGTTGAGGCATGATTTTGGAGGGTGTGCCTAAACTGCCGTCGGCATTGACTCGCTGGGCGGAAATGTCAATACCGGTAGTGGTTCCAAAACGAACGTCTTCAAGAGCAACTACGGCTCCGTCATTTCCATCTGAAGTAGCGACCCGGGGACCGATAATAGGTCCGCCGCCGGGAGTTTCCCCACCGATGGCCACAAGGCTTTGCCAGACCAGATTACCGCTATTGTCAACGCGATAAGCCTTGACACGGGTTATATCCGGATTCGGGGTATAGGTAAAATCAAGGAGCAGGCTGATCATGCCCTCGGCAACGGGTACCAAAATACCTCCATAAGGACGTCCATTAGGCGAAAATAATAGATTACCGTCAAGATCCCAGCGGTACAAACGATCCACAAAATTTTCTGATTCCCAGAGCCAGATTGATCCCTCCACGGGGTGGCGTAACAGGTTGCCATATCCGTGTTCGTTGAAATTAGGACTGGTCCAGAGCCAGCGTACCCGATAGTGCCCGCCAGAGTATGAAATCCGCATCACCTTGAAGTAATTATTGTAACCGGAAGTGTTCCAGGTCCAAACGCCTCCGCCCCGGCCGTCCGAAACGCCTTCCTGCAATCCCCCGGCGCTGATTTGGAAGTTATTGTAGAGAATGGGCGTCCCATTCAATTCCAGCATGGGGAGGCCGTCCGGGTCAAGATGCTGAGTGTAAAGTTTGTAATTGTTGGCCAGGGAGCGGTCGTCTTGCCAGACCACGATCAGGCCACCTGAATTGTCGGCTACAATTTGCGGATAGGCTTGATTGTGTGATTCAACGCTCACCGCCACGCCGTATTCGCCCCATAGGCGCTGTCCATCTCGGTTAAATTTCTGCGCGTAGAGATCAGCGTTGCTGCCGGAGACTTGCATGCCCCAAACGAAGAAAAAATTCCCCGCTGAATCTCCCACCAAATCCTGCAGCACCATGTCTTGGGTTCCGGGCCAAACGGCAAGCGGCACGCCCGTGGATCCCCACTGGGGGTCGCCCTGGCTGTTGAAGCGTTGGCCGTAAATGTTCTCGACGCCATTGCGGTCATCGCCAAATATCACGATGGCGCCGCCCTGAGAATCAGATATTGCAGAGTACACACCGTACGTCCAGGACGCCTCAATGACATTTTGCCCGGTCGGACCGAGCAAGGGATTGCCCCGTTGATCCAACACCTGGTATTTTGAATGTGATCCATTGTAGGGTCGATCCCAGACAATGAAAGTAGATCCTGAAGACAGCCCGACAACTAAAGGATCAACATCTGACCCTGTTTCGTTGGTTACTATGGCCATCCCCTCCACCGGGTCGTTGGTCCAACCCCAGGCGTGTGCCGGGCATGGCGCGGCCAGCCACGCGGCGGCCAGCAGCAGTATTAGGGTAGTGGTTTTCATGGGTCGTTTCGCTTACACATTTTCTGGGCTGTCACGGTCCATACCGTGACGGCTTCGTTGGTCCAGCGTCACGGATTGGTCCGTGACGACGCTCCAGGAAATGATGATCCGGCAAGATAATATAATCAATTCTCGCGCCGCTGTCAAGTGCAATTAATTGCGCAGGGAAGATTTATAGGTTTGGGCGATTGGCAGATCCCCCCTATCCCGCCTTGATAAGGGGGGATTATAGGGGCGGGACAAGCCCGCTCCCTACGCGTTTCGGTGTCATTCCGGGCGTTTATTTTGTCATTCCGGCGGGCTTCAGCCCGATCCGGAATCCATGTTTCTGGATTCCAGCTTTAGCTGGAATGACACTATTGTCGGGGTCGAGGGCGACCCCGACTACGGTGTTCGAGGCACGAGGCGCGACCCCGACTACGATTGAGTGGCCGGGAATATGGTGGTAGACGTCCTCGTCTGCCACAAACACTACTGCCAGACGAGGACGTCTGGCAGCACAAGAATATTAGAAACCCGACCGTAAACGGTCGGGCCACCCTTCAGCTTCCCTGTTCCCTGTTTTCTGTTCTCTGAATATCAATCTCGGCTGCGGAAGCGGCCGTGGTAGTACCACGCCAGCCATCCGAAGACGCAGGCTAAGGCCGGGAAAACGAGAGTGCGGGGATTGAATGACATGTGATTGAGGAAAGTGCCCAAGAGGAGAATGAAGAATTCCAGAAACAACACTACCGCCAGCGCCAGGCAGACGTTGCGGACGGAGCGCGAAAATTTGACAGAGGTGAGTCGGTCGTGCATAAGTGGCGACCCGTTATATCCGACTTAAAGCGTTTTCCAATTCCAAGCGCAAATCATCCACGTCTTCAATACCCACAGAGAGCCGTATCGTGCCGGGCAGGATACCCAAGCGAGCGCGTTCGTCAGCAGTGAATTGCACGTGCGAGGTGTTCATGGGCAGCGACACCAAGCTCTCGATGCCGCCCAGGCTGCTGGCGACGCGGAACAGGCGCAGGTGCTGCAGCAGTTTCAGCGCGTTTTCATCGCCACCCTGAACCCGGAAGGTGACCATACCCGATCCGCCTTTCAGGTACTTGCGAGCCACCTCGCGGCGCGGGTTGGATTCCAGGAAAGGGTAAAATACCTGCTCGACCCGGGGGTGCTTTTCCAGCCAGACCGCTAAGGCAAGGGCATTGGCGTTCTGCCGTTCCAGGCGCAAGGCCAGAGTCTTCAAGCCGCGTTCCAGGTAATGCGAGGCAGTGGGATCCAGACAACCGCCATACAAAAGCAGGTTTTTCCAGATCAGATCCGTGTGAGCGCGGCTGCCGGCGACGGCTCCGCAGATCAGATCGCCGTGGCCGTTCAGGTACTTGGTGCCGGAATGAATGACCAGATCCACACCCCAGGAGAGCGGCTGCTGATTGATGGGAGTGGCGAAGGTGCTGTCCACCAGCGCCAAGGCTCCGGCTTGATGAGCAACGTCCGCCAACGCCTGGACGTCGGGCACCTTCAGCAACGGATTCGTCAGAGTCTCGAAATATACAATGCGGGTATTAGGTTTCAGCGCGTGCTTGGCTGAATCGGCGTCTTCGGTGTCAAAGTAAGTAACTTCCACACCCAGCGGGATCAACTTCTGGATGATGAAAGAATACGTCCCGCCATACAAGTCGGCTCCGCAGACCAGGTGGTCGCCGGGCTTCAAGAAGGCCAGCAACGTCGAAGAGATGGCCGCCATCCCGGAGGAGAACACCAGCGCGGATTCCGCGCCTTCCAGCGTGGCGATCTTCTCAGCGGCGGCTCTCTGAGTGGGATTGCCATAGCGCGTGTAGATATACTCATCCCTCACCAGGCCGCGACGCATGGCGTCGTAAACCGCATCCGTCAGGTAGAATGTCGAGGACTGATAAATGGGCGTCCCCACCGCCTTCGCGTTGGGATCTTCTTGCACCCCGGCGTGCACGGCGATGGTGGAGGGGCGGTATTTCGGTGACTTGTTCATCGTGACAATGGAATGAAATTATAAATTATAAGTTATATTCATCTTATGATTTATTTTTGAGATTCTTGGAGATCGTCGTGAAGATCGCTGTTAGTTCCTTGAATTCTTTGTACAGTGGATCAAGTTTCTGTTGTGGTACGATTCCTGATTCTATCAGTAATTCGAGCCAATATTGTGTTTCTTCCAACTCCTGCAATGAACCATCTAATTTGCTGATCAAGTCGTTTTTGGATTTTGCATGAATACCTTCACGGAACTGAGCACCGACTGAAGTCCCGCATCGCAAAACCTGCTTCCCGATTATTAGAGACTCTGTCTTCTTCGGTAAAGCACAGTATAATTTGATGATTCGCAATGCAAATTGTTTAGTCCGGTCTTTAAGATTCTCTAAATCTTTCATAAATAATTACTTATAATTTATAATTGATAATTTAAAACTTAATTGAAAGCATACCCGCTGGGCACGACCACAATTCCTGCTTTAGAAATTGTGAACCGGCGCGCATCATCCTGCGCGTTGACGCCGATTTCAACCCCGGAGGGGATGGTGACGCCTTCATCCACAATGGCGCCGTGAATGCGGCAGCCCTGGCCAACTTCCACGTGAGGCATTAATATAGAATCAGAAATGTGCGAATAGCTATGCAGGTGAGCGTGCGAACCGAGAATGCAACGTTCGACCAACGACCCGGAATTGATGACACCGGCGGAGAGCAGTGAATCCAGGGCAATCCCACGCCGCCCCGGCCAATTGAAAACGGTCTTGGCAGGAGGTCCCGGTTCGCGATAGGTATAGACCGGCCATTCGGCGTCGTAGAGATTGAATATGGGCGACACCTGAACCAGATCCATATTGGCTTCGTAGAAAGAATCTATGTCCCCGATGTCGCGCCAGTATTTGGATTCCTTGCGGTTTTCGTCTACAAACTCATACCCGAAGACTTTCAAGCCCTTGTTGATCATCTGGGGAATAATATCGCGACCGAAATCATGATGGCTGTCGCGCTTGTAGTCTTCGATAAGTTCGCGCACGAGAGTGACCGTATCAAAGACATACACCCCCATGTTGATGAGGATGCGGTTGGGATCGGAGGGGTGAGCTTTACCGCGCTCCGGTTTCTCTTCAAAGCCCACCAACCGCTGCGTGCTATCCATCTCGAGTACGCCAAACCGGTCGGATTGTTCGATGGGAACGTCCACGGTGGCTACTGTCAGATGCGCTTTCTTACGGCGGTGGAAATTCACCATCTGTCCATAGTCCATCTTATAGACATGGTCGCCGGATAGAATCAGCACCAGGTCGGGCCGGTGGGTTTCCAGCAGATTGATGTTCTGATAGACGGAATCCGCGGTGCCTTCATACCATTTATTCGCGATCAGATGTTGCGGCGGCACAGAATCCAGGAATTCGCCCAATTCGCGATTGAAAAAGCCATCCCAGGCCAAGTGGAGATGCCGATCCAAAGTCATGGAACTGTACTGGGTCAGGAGGTAAATGGCCTTGATATCGGAATTTAGGCAATTGGAAAGCGTGAAGTCAATAACGCGGTAGGCTCCACCGAAGCTGACGGCGGGTTTGGCGCGGTTCTTGGTCAGGGGATATAACCGTTCACCGCGACCGCCGGCCATCACCAGGGTAATGAGTTTCTTCTGGGAGTTCAAAAAAGTACACCTGTGAGGTAAAAATTATTATGGTATCAATTTAGTTTTATAGTGTTTAAGATAGAACGAAAGTACGGCAAAAGCAAGATTTTTTTGAATTAATCCAAACAGAACTGCTAAAACGTAAAGAGGTAGCCAAAAAGGCTACCTGAGGGTGCTAACATCATAAGGCACGGATTTTTTAGAAACGTTAAAATATATACTTGAAGATCGTAGCGATCGTCCAACTGATAAGCCCGCAGACTGGGAAAGTCAGCACCCATGCAGCCACGACCTCCCTTGCCACACCCCATCGCACCGCTGAAACACGCCGGGCCGCGCCCACGCCCATGATGGCGGTGTTGATTGTATGGGTAGTGCTTAAGGGGACGCCAAAGCTGGTAGCAACCTGAATCACCGCGGCAGCGCCGGTTTCTGCGGCAAAACCCTGGTAGGTTTCCAATCGGGACATTCTCATGCCCATCGTTTTAATGATCTTCCAACCGCCGATGGAAGTGCCGATACCCATGACCAACGAACAGAGCAGCACGACTTCCCAGGGGACAGCGAATTCCGGCAAGATGCCTCCAATTACCAAAGCCATAGTAAAGACGCCGATGAATTTTTGGCCGTCATTGCTGCCGTGCCCAAAAGCCATGAAAGCCGCCGATAATAGCTGCAATCGCCCGAAGTACTTTTTCACCGTACCCGGACTACTTCGCCGGAATAACCAATAGATACCGCGGACGATCAACCAACCCCCGGAAAACCCAAACAGCGTGGAAAACACCAAGCCGATCAGAACCTTCTGCCACCCCACCCAGAGCAGCGCTTCCGGGCCGGCGGTGGCTAATCCCGCGCCGGCCAAACCGGCTACCAGCGCATGACTTTCACTGGTCGGCAATCCGAACCACCAGGCTAAAGTGCTCCAGGAGACTATGGCCACCATCGCCGCACCGATAGTAACCAGATTGATGACGGATGATTGGACGATGCCTTTGCCGATCGTAGCGGCTACCGCAGTGCCTGAAAAGGTCCCGGCAATATTCAACAGCGTAGCCAGAAGGACCGCTCGGCGCGGCGCCAGAACGCGGGTGGAAACGACGGTCGCGATGGCGTTGGGAGCGTCAGTCCACCCATTGACAAATTCCGCGGCAAGGACCAAGGCTAATATAAAGATCAACTCAAGTGTGAAGCCATCCGGCATATAGACACCAGTTATTGCAATTTGTAGACGTGACTCTTAAGCGTGCTTTACACAAATCCCCTCGATGACATTGGCGACGTCTTCGCACTTGTCAATAGCAGTTTCGACAAATTCGTGAATTTCCTTTAGTTTGATCACACGGATTGGGTCTTTCTCGTTTTCGAACAAGTCGAAAAGCGCTTCGCGCTGGATCTGATCGCCCTCGTTTTCCAATTGATGAATCCGTTCGAAGTGTTTGTGGATGTGGGTGTAAGATAGGCTGGGTTGAAGACATTGAACCAGCATGTGTAGTTCGGTGGCGGCGTTTTCAAGGACTTTAACCTGCGATTTCAGCCGAGTCGGCGGTGCGCCGATGCGCCAGTGCAGGACGCGAGAGGCGGCGCCGTCGAGCATGTCCATGACGTCGTCCAGGCGGGTAATGAGCAGGTAGATGTCCTCCCGATCGTAAGGTGTCAGGAAGCTTTTATTCAAGTGATCAACT
This sequence comes from Calditrichota bacterium, assembly GCA_020051775.1. Classification (GTDB taxonomy): domain Bacteria; phylum Electryoneota; class B3-LCP; order B3-LCP; family B3-LCP; genus JAGVQJ01. The sequence goes on from JAGVQJ010000176.1 coordinate 23,142, forward strand.
ACCTTATGGGTGATTTTGTCACCTTCGTGCTCCAGTTCTTTGATGCGCTGGACGGAAGAAATCAGACTGGACTCATTGTCATTCTGCAACAATTCCACAAAAATGACCGAGGCGTCATGAACGCCTTTAGCCGCGTCGTTGAAATGTTCAAAGAACCAGATGTCTTTATGAATGAGTTTAAACATGGATTTCCTTCGTGCGTTTTCCCTTGATTTAGAGCCAACCCAAAGTACTTAATTTCCCCCTTAAAAGCAAGTAAAAATACCACTTCAACGTGTCCGTCGTCAATTTGATTGGACTGGTTCCTGCGATGGAATTCTATTCGTCCATTTCAATTCCTCAATTGAATATTAAAAAATAGGGGTTGAGCGCCGGCGAGCGTTCAGCCCCTTTAAGTGCTTTCACGGCCGATCCCTTCGGAAACGAAAGGTCGGGATTATCTTATTTGACCTTTAGGATGATCTCTGCGGGTACGGAAGAGTCAAAGTTACATGCCCACCGCCCTTATCATTATTGCTAAATGCTATGCCTCCACCCCAGGTTTCCAGCCATCTGCGCGCCAGGTGCAAACCCATGCCGCCACGCACGACGCCTTCTTCGTTCTGGGCGATTCCCGGCCACAACGGGAGGGCAGCATGCGTTAAAGCTTGCGGTGAAAAACCGGGGCCTCCATCTTCTATTTCCATATATACGTTCTCGGCATCTGAGCGGGTCAGGATCCGGATTTCACCGTGTTTCTGCTTGCGCTGAACGTCAATGGCATTCATGATAATTTCTTCTATCGCCATCGAAATGTCACCATAAGCCGCCCAAACGCCGGGTAACGGATCTTGAAGATCCAGGCGCACGGTGATATAATGCTTAAAAAACAATTCGGCGCGCAGAAAAGCCAATTCACTTTTCAGGATCTGGTTCAGATTAAGGGTGACCGGTTCGGATTGAGTTTCGGCCTCGAATTTACTGGAAAGTTCCCCAACATTGTCACGGATCTTCCGAGCCAACTCCATCACGCCGTCTAATTCCTGTCCCAGATCGGCGCGTTTTAATTTGAGCAATTCCAAGTGGCCCATCAATCCCGTCAAGATGCCGTTAATGTTATGCGTAATTCCGCCGGTGAGGCGACCGATGCTGGTATAAGGCGCCAACAAACCATGAAGGCGAATGAGCTGTTCCAGCACCTCTTTGTCATCTTGCGCTTGGGAATCGGACGGTTTCTTCATGACAGGCTCCAAGGACGCCTTAGGGGAATCAGGCCGGTCGGCCTGGAAAGCGCTTCTGGTTTTGACCAACACTTGTTGAATATCGAACGGCTTTTGCAGAAAATCCATCGCGCCCATCTTCAGTGCGCGTAGAGCATCCTGCTTGTCTCCAAAGGCAGTCAACACCATGAAAGGCAGGTCAGCATCCTGTTGCCTCATATTCTGGATCATATCCATGCCGTCCATGTCCGGCAGTTTCAGATCGGTTAGCACGAGGTCAAACGGTCGCTGCCGAAACCTGGCCAGGCCCTCCTGCCCCGAGGTGGCCGATTCGATTTGGCAGTTGCTGTCTTGCAGTAAACGAGCCAGTGAGCTTTTTACAATACGGTCGTCTTCCACGACGAGCACGCGCTTCTTTGCCGGCATGAACACTCCGATTCGTCAACACTTCTTGATGGTCATGGCGCGAAGAATGTTTTCAGCGCCGAAGCAATCTCCGCAATTACTTAGAGATTATTTCACCCACTGAACCAGAATTCGCAATGACTAAGAAGTGTTCGGGCAAAGAATGTGCCATTGGCTGCAATCAGGGAGATTGGCCGGAATTCGCCGGATCGAAGGGGAGTTGAGATTGTCCGCCGGTGGGATCAGGCCGCTCGCGATCCAAGTGATAGCGCAACGTGCCTCGTGGAATTCCCAGCAAGCGTGCGGCCTTAGTTTTGTTGCCGCCGGTTATTTCCAGGATTTTGGTGATTAACATCTGACTGGTGTCGTGGATGGCGTTGGTCGTGCGAGTCAAGTCCACGCGCAAATTGATATACGAGCCATCGTCCGCCGGAGTGGATTCAGGTTCAGACGGGGCGGCGTGCAAACCGGGCACGATGATATTGGCCATGGTCAAGTCGTTCACACCGATGATGTCGTTATTGCTTAAGAGTGCAACCCGTTCGATGATGTTGCGTAGTTCCCGCACATTTCCGGGCCAGGGGTAAGTCATCAAGGCCGTTTCCGCATCAGGAGTGAATCCCTGTAACTTGCGGCCTAACTTCTTGTTGAATTTATCCACAAAAAAACGCGCCAGTTGGGGAATGTCGCTGCGACGCTCCTTTAAGGGCGGCAGCACGATTCGAGCCACATTCAGACGATAATACAAATCGCGGCGGAATTGGCCTTCCTCGCAGGCTACATCGAGCGGTTTATTGGTCGCGGCTATGACGCGCAAGTTCACTTGGTTCAGTTTCGTGCCGCCCACGCGGTAGAATTCGCCGCGTTCCAAAACGCGCAGGAATTTCACTTGGGCCTCTTCGGATAACTCGGCCACCTCGTCCAAGAACAAAGTGCCGCCGTCGGATCGTTCGATGAAGCCTATGTGGCCGGTGCGGTCGGCTCCGGTAAAGGCGCCCTTCTCATAACCGAATAACTCGCTTTCCAGCAGGTTCTTGGCTACGGCGCCGCAGTTCAACGCGATGAACGGTTTGGCGAAACGCGGCGAAAGATAATGCAGGTATTCGGCGACCAACTCTTTACCCGTGCCGCTCTCCCCTTCGATCAGCACCGTGATGTCAGTCCGCGCGAAGGTTTCCACCAGAGTCAAGACTTTCTTAATCTCCTGGCTGTTGCCAATGATCTTCTCGAACTTGTTCTTCTGCATTTGGCGTTGGCGAAGCTCTTCAACCTCTTTTTGTAATACTAGAGTCTGCAAGCCTTTCTGCACAGCCAGTTTCAGTTCGTCCACGTTGAAGGGTTTTTGAATGTAATCGTAAGCGCCGCGTTTCATGGCTTCAACGGCGCTGGCAACATTGGCGAAGCCGGTCACCATAATGACCAGTTGCTCAGGACGACGCTCTTTGATCTGGCGCAGCACTTCCAAACCATCCATGGCGCCTAATCGCAAATCCAGCAACACCAGATCAAAGTTGGAATCCACCGCCAACCGCAGACCCTTTTCTCCCGTTTCGGCGGATTCCACGGTATATCCATCGCTCTCCAAAATGCGGCGCATGGATCTGACAATGGCGGCGTCGTCATCAACGATTAAGATTTTCCAGGACATGGATATTACCAACTTCAGCACCCGAATGAATTCGGGAGTTCGTTAAATTGAAGTCGTTAAAACGACTGATGACATCTTTTTCGAGTGATTACATGGCCGCATTTATTCCCAGTGGAAACAGTACTTTGTACCGAGTATCTTCCCCTGAACGACTGTCAATCTCCAGCCGGCAGTGATGAGCCGTCAGGATCTTGTGTACGAAAGCCATGCCGAAGCCGGATTCGGAACTCTGTAGCGCCGTTAGAGGATCGAAAAGCTGCTCCACGCGTGCTGGGGTTAGAGGTTGGCCGCTGCGGATGAATTCTAAAATAGCGGTTTGGTCAACCAGGTGACTGGTTACGCTCAGTCGTCCCCCCTCCTCTGCACAATGAGCGCAATGTTCGACGAGTCCAGTCATCGCCCGGCTGAAATGATTCAGGTCAGCTTCAACCTCCGGCACACCGTTAAGATGCGTAGTAACCTTGAGGCGGCGACTCTGCAGGAGAGCATCATGATCCGCCACAGCTCGCGACAGCAGGGTGTTCAAATCCACCGGCTCGAATTTCAACTTCAAACTGCCCGTGAACTCGACAAACTCGCGAATCATCTGATCCAGCCGGGCGACAGATTCCATGATATCCGCGTATATTTCGCTCTGCGCCTGGTGTTGTGAATATACCATCTGCAGGTATTGCACATTCATGCTGACGCCGGTCAGAGGATTGCGAATGGCGTGAGCGAATGCGTGAATCAGATCTTGATATTGGTCTTTGTCTAAGGGGTTGAAAGTATGATCAGCCATGGAATACCGAATTTATTCCCCGCCGCTAAAGGGGGAAAAGGATTTCGCTAAGTGATCTTCCCTACCTGACATAATAAGGAGGGAAAGAAGGGTTTTGATATTGGAGGGGTGGCTGTATTTCGCCGATACGGGGATAAAGGTAACAATTTCGAAGCGGGATGTCAAGGGATTTGTGGGTTGATAGTTATAGGATCTGGGGATTAGGGTACGGGGGCTTGTTGCCAAAATCGCCCCCGATCACGACTGAGTGCGATCCTGAGTGATAGGGAGTGACGTAATTGAGGGATAAAAAGTTCTTGACAAATAAAATACTGAGAATTATATTACAGCGAATTCATGAGCAACTCCCCTAAAACATTTTTATTTGCGAAGGAGGATCCTGATATGCGTATCGCAAGAATTCTCATGGTGTTGTTGATGGCAGGAGTCTGTTCTGGTCTCCCCAAAATGATGACCGCCCAAGAAGAAGATCTGAACGATACGGAGCGGGAATTACAAAGTCTCTACATGAATTATTTATCCACGGAAGGATACTCTCCAGTAGTGGATAAAGACGGCGATGTAAAATTCAAATACGAGGGCCGCGTTTACTTTATTATTGTGACAGAAAAAGACCCAGAATTTTTTCAGCTTATTCTACCCGGTATTTGGTCAATTGAAAACGAGAAGGAACGGATACAAGTGCTGACGGCTGCCGATCATACTAATGCCAAGACCAAAGCTGCAAAAATTCATACGGTCAATAACAATGTCTGGGTATCAATTGAGTTCTTCATGGTTTCCAGGGAGGAGTTCAAAGGCACCTTTAAACGAAACTTGTCAGCCCTGAATGGTGGATTGAAAAATTTCGCCATCAAAATGCAAGAGTTAAAGGAGTAACATCTGAAAGCCGTCGTAGCCGACATCACCACCCTGGCCGTGGATGCCATCGTCAATGCGGCCAACACCCGACTGCTGGGCGGCGGCGGGGTAGATGGAGCCATCCATAGCGCTGCCGGACCGGAGCTACTGACCGAATGCCGCTCTTTGCATGGCTGCGCCACCGGCCAGGCGAAACTCACTCGCGGCTATAAACTCCCGGCCAAGTTCGTCATTCACACCGTCGGCCCGGTATGGCACGGAGGCAACCAGGGCGAACCAGGGCTGCTGCGCAACTGTTATTGGAATTCCTTGGAAATCGCACGGATGAATGATTTCAAATCCATCGCCTTCCCCTGTATCAGCACCGGCGTCTATGGATATCCTCTGGAAGAAGCCGCCCAAATCGCTGTAAAGACGGTTCGGGGATATGCGGAAACGACCGGGTACCAAGGCGAAGTGATTTTCTGCTGCTTTGGCCAACGCGCTCTTGAGCTCTACCAAGAGCTTGTAGCGCTTTAACCCTCCAAAATCCCCCGTGAAAATCATTGAAATTCCCCCCAAAGTTGCTTATCTTTTACACTTCTGAATGGATTCCCACTTGCGTGGGAATGACCATAACATAAGTTAAACCGTATTTCTTTCGATGAAAAAGAGTTTAGGGTTGGATGTAGGCGGCACACACGTCAAGGCGGCGGTGCTAAGTTCCGACGGACGAGTGCTGGATCGAGCAGTCGTCAGGACTCCGGAATCTCGGCAGGTTGACGAGGTGACTTCCCTGTTGATTCAAGTCAGCCAAGCTTTGCTGGCAAAACACACCGACGTGGAGGCTGTGGGCGTAGGCGCTCCCGGCCTGATTGATCTGGATCGCCGGGTGATTCGCACCGCGCCCAATTTCCCCACCTGGAAAAACGTACCTCTGGCCGAATTGATTGCCGCTGAAATCCCCCTGCCGGTCAGTTTGGAAAATGACGTCAACTGCTTCGGGCTGGCGGAACACCGCTGGGGATCGGGAATGGGCTTTCAGCACTTGATTGCCCTGGCGATTGGCACTGGCATCGGAGGCGCCATCATCCTCGATGGGAAGCTTTACCGGGGCAGCAGCGGAGCCGCCGCCGAACTGGGGCATGTCAGCGTGGATTTGTGGGGTCCACGCTGCAATTGCGGCAATCTAGGTTGCGTGGAACGGTATCTTGGGGAGATTTGGTATGCTCAAGCCGCTGCTGAGGCATTAGATGACGGGACGATCACTTCACCCCGCCAGGTCAGCGCACGAGCGGATGCCGGTGATGAACAGGCATTGCGTTTTATCATCGAGCGGGGAGAAATCCTGGGAGTAGCCTGCGTGTCGCTGATCAACGCTTTTGATCCAGAGGCGATCATCATAGGCGGAGGTGTTGCTCTGGCGGGAGAACCGCTTTTCGCAGGAGTACGCAAAGCCATCCGCGAACGGCTGTATCCTACTACAGCAGAAAAGATCAGAATCATACCCGCGAAGCTGGGGACGATTTCGGGGGCTATGGGAGCGGCAATCCTCTGAAATTATAAATCATGAATTATAAATTATAAATATACAACTACTTAAATGAATAAAATCAATTTTATTCTCGGAGTGCATAATCATCAGCCGGTGGGGAATTTCGACCATGTCTTCGAGGAGGCGTATCAAAAATCGTATCTGCCTCTGTTGAATGCACTGCTCGAATTTCCCTCTATCAAGATGATGTACCACACAACCGGCCCGTTGTATGACTGGTTGGAGTCCAACCACTCGGAATATTTCGATCTGGTGAAAGTACTCCTCAGTCGTGAGCAGCTTGAAATGATGACGGGCGGATACCACGAGCCGATCCTGGCCATAATCCCAGACCGCGACAAGCTTGCACAGATCGGCAAAATGACCCGGTATCTCGAAACCAAATTCGGGCAGAAACCTTGCGGAATGTGGATAGCCGAGCGCATCTGGGAGCCGCACTTAGCCAAATCCCTGGCGCAAGCCGGAGTTGAATTCGTCACATTGGATGACTACCACTTCTTTTCCGCCGGTCTGGATCCCGAATCTCTTCTTGGTTATTATCGCAGCGATGAGCAGGGATACAGCCTCAATCTCTTCCCCATCAGCAAGAAACTGCGTTACCTGATCCCCTTTGCGCAACCGGAAGACAGTCTGGGCTACTTGCGGGAGAAGGCCGACGAAAGCGGAAACAACTTGCTGGTCATGGCAGACGACGGAGAGAAGTTCGGATTGTGGCCCGGCACTCACGAATGGATTTACGAAAAGGGTTGGTTGAAGCGCTTTTTCCAGGCTTTGGACCAGGCCATGCAGGAAGGCTGGTTAAGGTTGACGACAATCGCGCAGTACAGCGCCGAGCATGCGCCACGCGGTCGGGTTTACCTGCCTACTGCCAGTTATTTTGAAATGAGCGAATGGTCGCTACCGGCGGCCAGCGGAGCCAAATTCCATCATATTGCCCACGAATTCGAGAACCAAGGCCGAATGGAGGAGCTGACGCCCTACTTGAAAGGCGGATTCTGGCGCAACTTCCTGGCCAAGTACGAAGAGTCCAATTGGATGTATCGTAAGATGCTGTGGGTATCAGGAAAAATCGCCGATCTTGACAGTTGCATTATGGTAGACGCGCCGGATTTCTCCGGGAAACTTAGCTTAGCGCAAAATCACCTGTACCGCGCGCAATGCAATTGCGCTTACTGGCACGGCGTATTCGGAGGTCTTTACTTGCCGCATCTGCGCCACGCCATCTACCAGAACCTCCTGGCGGCGGAAGAGTTGATCAACCAGATCGAAGAAGTGGATCATCAATTTGAAGAACTGAAGCAGTTGGACTTCGACGCTGATGGCAGCGACGAACTTTACCTTCGAAACTTCAATGTCGGGGTCATTTTGTCACCGCGACAGGGTGGCGCTGCTCTGGAATTGGACTTTCTCCCCGCTCATTTTAATTTGCTGAATACCTTACGCCGTCAGCCGGAAGCCTACCATGAACAGGTCAATAAGGCTGGCGGTGAGGTTCAAGAGGGCAAGTCCATCCACGATCAAGTACGAATTAAGGAAGCGGGGCTGGAAAGCTATCTGGTTTACGATCAGCATCCGCGCGGTGCTCTGATTGACCATTTTTTGTCCGAAAAGGAATCTCCGCAAAGCTTAAAAGCGGGGGTATATTACGAACTGGGCGCTGATTTCGTGAATCAGCCATACCAAGTTGTTGAGTCGCTTTCCAACCGGACAGTCATCGAGCTCCTCCGGATCGGGAAAATCGTGGATAATGAAGTCGAATTACGCAAGACGGTGGCCTTATCGAAAGATGGCAAAGGGTTGGATATCGGTTACGCAATATCCAATCGGAGCGCCATCCCCTTGACGATCCGTCTCGCACCGGAGTTCAATTTTGCGCTGCTGGCGGGGGATTATCCTCCGGATTATTATTACCAGGACGACCAGGGATTAGATCACACAGCATTAAATTCGATGGGTGTATCCGTCGGTGTTCGCCGCTTTTCACTTTACGATAAGTATGATAAGGTGGCGATCCACTTCCAATTTGAAGCACCGACGGAAGTCTGGCGCTACCCAGTGGAAACGGTTTCGCTGTCGGAAGGAGGCTTCGAGAGGGTGTTTCAATCGTCCTGCGTGTTGCCGGGGTGGAACTTGAATGTCGGAAAGGGCGAGGAATTCAGTGTGAGGTTCAAGTTGTTGATGGAGAAACTCGATTGAACAGCAAGCTCAGTGATACAGCATTCAATAGAACCAGCGCGGCGGCGCATGCGTTCATACCACCCAATGGCAGTGCGACCAAGCCTGTGATAAACGCGCTGATTGCCGCGCCCGCGAGATCCAGGGCATAAAATCGTCCTCCTCTTTTAGCTAAGGTCTCACCACTGAACTCCAACGCCAACGGGAAATGCGCTCCACTCAAAACTCCGATCACCAGCAGATAAAGGAAGAATAAACCCTGGTACAGCACGGGTGCACCACTCCATAACGACTCCCAAGCCATTAGGGCTATCAACGATCCCGCCGCCAGAATCCAATGAGTCTGGATGATGGGGAGATACCTCCTGGCATGACCATGAAACCGCATGGCGATTAGCGCGCCGATCGCCAGACCCGCCATGTATAATCCCAGCAACAGACCCACTTCCCGGTAACCGCTACCGAATCGTACCTGATACGCCGCCAGTGCCAAGATTTCCAGCGATATCGAAGTTATCCCCACTGTTGCAATTGCCCAGGCCGCGGCGATCATTTCTCTTCGCTGCAAAAGTATACGCACAAATACAGCTCCCAGTACCGTTAGAGTCAATAATGCCAACCCTACAGGTAGGAAAATCCTTTGGATGGCTTTCAAGACGTTTGCCCAACCACCTTTAGATTGCCTGGACCAGATCACCTGATTAAAATAGAGGCTGATCGGGGCAGCATCCCGGTTCAGGGGAACATCTCGGAGGGTAGCCAGCGTCCGACGGATTTTCTCCCGACGCGAGACGGACAGACGATCTTCCAGACGGTATTCATCCCAATACCGTGGTTGGATACCCTCGTTTCGTAAACGAGTGATGATGATCTGGGGATCAGCAGCGATTCGAGCGGATGAGTCTCCGGCCACGAAGATGGCATTCGATCCCGGGAGTACAACTACTTGTGGGAATACCTGTGCCAGTGTCCCTTGCAGGGAGGCGAGCAGTGTCGCCAAGTCGCCTCCGAGGTAATCTTCGGATGATCCCACGGTAAAAACCAATATGCCACCGGGCGTTAAAGAACGGCGGGTCAAGAGAAACCCTTCGACTGTATAGTATTTGGCCAGTCGAGCAGTGCGCGGACCGGGCAGATTCAAGGCAATCAGGTCATAAGATCGGGGCGATGCTCGCGACAGGAAGCGGCGCCCATCCTCCCAATGAAATGCAACGCGAGGATCCCGAAGTGCTGCCTCGTCCGAATTGAACCAGCGGGATGCTTCCAACAGCGCGGGATTAATTTCCACCAGATCTAATTTTTCGATAGAAGGGTGACGCAGGACTTCGGGGAGTGCTCCACCCAGAGATCCGCCTATCCAGAGTATTCGGCGGGGATTTGGGTGCAGAGCGAGGGTGAGATGAGAACGTTCTTCGGAGGCAGAAGGATCATCGGAGGATGCGAGAGGTAAGCCGTTTTCATAAACGGTGATTTGCCCGGCCCGGCGGGTAATTTCCAATATCCCGTAAGGTGTCTGCCGGACTTCCAATATCTCCATGTTAGGGTGCAGGCGGGTGGCCAGCCAGCTTTCCAAGGGTCGAGTGCAAAACAGCAGCGCCAGCCAGAGAATGGCTCCGATGAGCAGCCATATACGACTTCCGGGTCTCAGGATCGAAAAAGCGACCATGAAGCCCGGAAGAGTGCTTAAGCTTGCCAGAGTCAAGACGCCTACATGCGGCAGGAAGAGCAGCGATAACCCCGTTCCGGCGATGAAAGCTCCGATAGCCTCCAAATAATAAGCCCGAGTGACGGGCTGAGAGGATTCACCCATCAGCAATCGAGAGGCAATCGGGAAGAGAGCCCCACCGATTATCCCCACCGGCAATAAAGCTATAACTAGGGCGGGGAGTATTTCCACAACTCCTGGGATCATTCCAGGAATCCAGCCAAACCAGGAAGCGGCGAGTGGTAACAGCAATACCGCCAGTGGCACCGCTATTGCAAGCGCCACCAAACCAGATCCGAACCACTGATGAAGATTCTCGTTCCGGGTAAGAGCCCACGCTCCCAGGGCGCTGCCCGCGGCGACGGTTAACAGCCAGAGCGCCAGCGTTAAGGCGAAAGCAGTTTCGTCACCACCGGATATGGCCAAGGTCTGCCGTATGAGCAGCACCTGCGCGCCGCCCAGAAGAAATCCACTGCAGATGATACCGGCGCAGAACACACCCGGATAATTTCGGGTGCTCGTTGACTGGAACGTGGTAGAAACCACAAGCAAGCAGTTTGGCTTATTTAATCAGCACTGCCTTGGTCGTGAGTGTCCCTTCGGCTGTTACCAACCGCACGAGGTACAAACCCGACGGCAATGCAGAGGCATTCCAGTTGGTTTGATAGCGACCTGCCGATAAATAGTCATGCAGAAGAGTCGCCGCCCGGCTGCCGTTCAAGGTAAAGGCTTCCAAGGTAACGTGGCCAGGACGAGTCAGATTGAAATCAATCATCGTAGCTGGATTAAACGGATTGGGATGAGGAGCCTGCAAACTGAACTCGGACAGAATACCGGGCAGTGGATGCGAGATCACACCTAACAACTGAATGTCGGTCTGGTACCTGGGTAGCGCCTGGTAAGTGGAGCCAAACTGGTTCAGAATGGCTGTCAAATCGAAATGATCTCCCATATCCGGGTGACCCGCCCAGCCGTCCAGGTCGGTGTCTTTATCAATACGAAGCACCAGAGTATCCCCGCTGGAGTCGGTGATCAATATGTTTTCGTTGTTGCCGGTGATGGGCCATTCGGGGGAGTCGGAGGTAATCCAGACATCCTCCAGAGACACCAGCATGGATTCCAGATTCTCGCCGTTATTGTTCGCTATCTGGCAATTAACGGCGATGGGTGCAGGCGGCGCGACGTAAGGGCCGATGGTCAGTTGGGTAACCGAAGTTACCTCCAACAAATTATTATACTGCGCCAGAGTGCCTGTCACATTGATGAAATCCCCGGGCGCGAAAACCCAACTGCCGCCGAAGATGTTGATTCCGGCCATGTCGTCCTGTATGTAAGCACTGATGGTTTGCGATCCGCCGAACCAGGTGGAGGGCACTGTGGCGATGCCGGAAGTCGAGACGACCTGGCCCAGCATCGTGGAGAAACCGGCGCGAAGTTCGCTCAAAGTGTAATAAGGCACTACACCCCCCAGATCGTTGATTTCACCGGGCGTCAGATACACGGTTAGCAAAAAATCAACCTCGTTATTGTTCGTATCATGACCGTCTGGATAGCGGCAGAGGCTGGAACCGTTACTCTGATTGGAACAGGGCTGCCCTTCCCCGCGAAAACAGGTGTCGGGCGAAGCAAACGTGCCGTAACCGATGGCATCGATGATGGCGGCGCCCTGTTTTAATTGGATATTGTCCGGGCCGTTCTGGAAATCCACCGCCGGATCAATCAGGTCCACATTTGAGACGCCGTCGCTTTCGCCGATCACGAAGAATCCGCCCGCAGGGATGACACCGGTCAGATTGATCGTGGCGTACTCAAGCCCTGTGTATCCGTTTACACCCACCAATTGCCAGCCATTCAGGTCCGTTCCCGCCGGGCCATAGAGTTCCACATAGGTGGAATCGTCTGTGCTGAAATCATTGATCATGACTTCGTTGATCGTCACCTGGGCTACGGCAAAGCTTGAGGTTAGTATGATCAGGCTCAGGGCGAACAAACTTGCGTTTAGAGGACGCATCTTTTCTCCTTTGAAAAAAGCCGCATTTATCGTATCTTGTATTAATTGCTCAGGATTGTACTAACCGTCCCAGGACATGTCCAGATTCCCCCGACTTACAACCTTTGGATACTTTACTCTCGTACTGGGATTGTTGATTTCCGGCTGCGGAGAACGCCTGGATCAATCAGCCCCACTCGCTCCCCCTATTCCTCCGTCCGATCCTGAATATATCGAAATCGTCGAAACCGATGGCCGGATAAGCATCGAATGGGAATCACCCCTGGTCTGCGATAGCCGGGTGCTTTATTGGCCACACGCCACGGCCATACGGTATATGGCTTCCACCCGTGAAGAATATGGGACTGCTCATCAAGTCAAATTGCTGGAATTGAGTCCCGGAGTCTGGTATGATTACTGTGCCTTCGGGCTGGATCTGGACGGCGATACGCTCTATTTGGGTTCGCCGGATAGTTTCATCACCGGTCAGATTCTGCCAGCCTATTTGCTGAAAGCCCACTTCATTGACGTGAAGCAGGGCGACGGCTGCCTCATTCAGACAGCCGAGGGATTCAACTTGATGGTGGACGGAGGCTACGGATCGAACAGCAATCCCTCTCCCCCATCCTGGGATGGCGATGGCGTGCCGCTGGCTCTGAATTATTTGCAAAACCTGAATGTCAACGCGATTAACTTGATGGTCAAAACTCACGACCACAGCGACCACTACGGCGGATTGGAGGACGTGCTGAATTCATCCATCATCGTTCAGGAGGCTCGAGCGCCGTTTTCCGGGTGGGGATTC
>JAGVQJ010000105.1 GCA_020051775.1 Calditrichota bacterium
CGTCCGATGATCAGCCCGCGACCGGCGAGAAAAACTGTACGAGGTAATTTCATGATGGCATGGCCGCATTCCTTCCTGATCTGTTTTTATCGCCCTTTAAACCCATTTAATAATATCATGTACTAGTTATCATTGTCGGTAACGTCAATATAGCTCTGGTAATTCAATCTACCACCGATCATTCCACCGTTTTTGCAAGGTAAGGGCATTTTGGTCCAGACATTTCATAAGGGATGATTCGTGACCTTCTTACCTCCTGGGGTGGATGACGCTTAAGATGCAGCGGTAAGCTGGGTGGCAATGAAGGGATTTGCCGGGTTGACGATTTGTGTTTGTAACGTTTCCTAAACCGTTTGTCGCGCGTTCGATTCGCGCCAGGGGTACCGAAGAAAACGCCGAATATTTCGGCGTAGTTTGATTTCACCAAGGTCAGGGATGAGAGGATTCTTATCCCTGACTTTTAAGCTCCTTCCACGCGCGAATGTATCGATTCAGCCGATCCACGTCCTTTGGGGTCAATCCGGGCAGGCGCTTGGGATCCATGTTATCCTCGAGGTCCGCTAATTTGATTTTGATCGCGGTGGGATTAACTTTTATCCGGTCAATAAAATGCTCGTAACTCTCGCCTTTTCTGCGACTCAATAGATCAATCAGCTCCAGAATGGCTTCGGAAAAACAGACTTTCCGCAAATCCTCCAAGGTCCAGTAGCTGTCCTCTACCACGTCGTGCAATACTGCTGCGATTCTCTCTTCATCTGTGTCCATCTTCATCATCACACGCAAAGGATGCAGGACCAAAGGGACTCCCCCTTTATCCGTTTGATCCCGGTGGGCTTGCAGTGCGATTTCTATAGCCTTAACCAGCGTAGACATACGGCCATGACTCCCTGTTGATTTCTCCGGTCTAATCATTATAATATAATCCCCCCTGTTGGTCACAACAAGGAATTATTCGCCGATTCCGTAATGCCGAAACAGGCCGCAGTTTTCGCGGAAAAGATTGAATAAAACTTGACTCTTTAGGTAAGGTGTTTTATATTGCAGGGACTGAATCTTCGCGCTACGCATCCTGCCTGCAACGTTCACCGTAACCATCTTGCCGAGTGAACCATGCCGAATCCTGGCCCTTCTTTACCCTTACCATCCCGCACGATCCGCGTGTTCGTCTCGTCCACTTTTCGGGATATGGTGGAAGAGCGCAACGATCTCATGACTCACACCTGGCCAGAGCTGCGCAAACTCTGCCGCGAACGCCAGGTGGAGCTGGTCGAGGTGGACTTGCGCTGGGGCATCGCCGAGGCGCAGAGCACCCGCAAGGAAACCCTGAAGCTCTGCCTGGATGAAATCCGCGCCTGCCGGCCCTACTTCATCGGCCTGTTGGGGGAACGGTACGGGTGGGTGCCGGGGGACGACGCCTTCACCGCCGACCTGAAGGAAGAACAGCCCTGGCTGAAAGACTTGCTCGGCAAGAGCGTTACCGAGCTGGAAATCCTCCACGGCGTGCTGAATAACCCCGAGATGGCCGGGCGCTCGTTCTTCTATTTCCGCGATCCTGCCTTTGCCAAAGATCGCGGCGAAGATTTCTTGCCTGAGAATCCTGAATCCGCCGCCAAACAGACCGCACTGAAAGCCCTGATCCGTAAGACCTGCCATGCGAAGAACATCCCTCTGCGCGAAAGCTACCCTGAGCCACGCCAACTGGCAGCGCAGGTGCTGGAAGATCTCAAAGCCATCATTGAGACCCAGTTCCCGGTCGAAGAGGTCCCGGATTCGCTGACGCGCGAGGCGCAAGGGCACGAGGCCTTTGGTGAAATTCGCCGCCGCACGTACATCGGCAGACCCGACTATTTCGAGACACTCGACCGCCACGCTGCGAGTGACGACCCTACGCTGGTGTTGTTGGGTGAATCCGGCAGAGGCAAGTCCGCGCTGCTGGCAAACTGGATCGTTCGTTGGCGCGAAGCCCACCCCAAAGACTTCATCTTCCAGCATTACATCGGCAGCACGCCCGACAGCGCCGAACACTGGCGCGTGATGACTCGGCTGGTGGCCGAGATCAAACGCTGGTCGGACGATCCTGAGGATTTGCCCAAATCGCATGACGATCTGCTCAGAGATTTCCCTTTGTGGCTGGCAAAGGCGCGGATCAGGGCAGAGCATGTCGGTGTGCGTTTCATCCTCGCGCTGGACGCCTTGAACCAGCTTGAAGATCACGAGCACGCCCGGACATTGGGTTGGCTGCCGTCGCACCCCTTCTCTGGACCTTTGCGGCTGATCGTTTCCACCCTACCGGGGGAAACTCAAAAAGCGGTCGAAGAACGCGGTTGGACTTCACTGCGTATTGAGCCGCTTACGGTGGATGAGCGCCGCCGCATGATCGCCCACTATCTCGCTCGCTTCAGCAAGAAGTTGGATGAGCACCGTCTGGAACGGTTGGCTGATGCAGACGCCGCCGCCAATCCGCTCTACCTGAAAATCCTGTTGGATGAACTGCGCGTCACCGGCACGCACGAACGCCTGGATGAACGCCTGAACGACTACCTGTCCGCGCCGGACATTGCAGCTCTGCTGCGCAAAGTGCTGACCCGCTACCAGCGCGACTACGAGCGCGACCGGCCCGGTCTGGTAAGCGAAACCTTAGGACTAATTTGGGCGGCGCGGAGAGGGCTGAGCGAAACTGAAATCCTGCGGCTGCTGAAACCCGACCAACTGGCGCAGTTACCACCAGCTATCTGGAACCCGCTGCGAGCTGCCTTAGACGAGGGATTGATAGAACGCGGCGGCGTGCTGAACTTCGCGCACGACTTTCTGCGCGCCGCGGTGGAGGCGGAGTTCGTTCCGGATGAAAAGAGGCGGGAGGAGCTTCGCTTGCGGCTGGCCGACGACTTCGAGGCACAGCCCGTCTCCGCCCGCAGTTGCGACGAACTGCCCTGGCTGCTGCAACAGATTGGAGCCCGCGACCGCCTGCGCGCCTGCCTGCTGGACATTGACCGCTTTCTGGAAATCCACGATCGTGACCGGGAAGAGCTCATGCGGTACTGGGTGTGGCTCGGTGAAGAACGGATGATGGGAAAACCGTATATCTCCTCATTTAAGAGTTGGTCAATCCAGACGGAGAGTAGGACCGATCGGTTAGGGTTTCTGCCGAGAGTACTCGAGCGAATTCTTCATCCTACACGTAAAGACAACACACGCGTTTCTTATGCCGCGAACACCCTGGCATTATTCCTCGATGCTGCCGCTCTCTACACCGAGGCCGAGCCGCTGATGCGCCAGGAGTTGGTCGGAATGGAACAAGGCCTCGGTCACAACCATCCCAACGTTGCATCTGCGCTTAATAATCTGGCGGAGCTGCTAAGAGCCAGCAACAGATTAAAGGAGGCTGAACCGCTTTATCGTCGCGCCTTAGCTATTGACGAGCAAAACTTTAGCTCAGACCATCCTAAAATCGCAATCCGCCTCAATAATCTCGCTTTGTTACTCCAAGCGATGAATGAATTAGAGGAAGCTGAAATACTTATACGACGTGCCCTTATTATTGGGGAAAAAACATATGGTGCAGATCATCCTATAGTTGCATCACGAATTAATAATTTGGCGTCTTTGCTCCAAGACATGTATCGGTTAAAAGAGGTAGAAGAGCTCTATCGCCATGCACTAGCAATTCATGAGGCTAGTTACGGGAATGATAGCCCCTACGTCGCAACAGACCTCAATAACTTGGCGGAATTTCTTAGAATCACACAACGCCTGGATGAGTCTGAGCTGCTTATAAAGCGAGCTATTCCTATTCTAGAAAAAAGCTTCGGGGAAAATCATCCAACCGTTGGGACCGCAATTAATAATTTGGCGCTATTGTTTCACATGACGAAACGGTTGAATAAAGCTGAACCACTTTATAACCGCGCGTTGAAAATTCACAAGCATTCAAATGGAGTGAACCACCCAAGTGTTGCCAATGATCTCAGTAATTTAGCAATGCTGCTACAAGATTTTGGCCGATTAGAGGAAGCTGAACCGATGATGCGTCAAGCATTATCAATTTGGGAAGAAAAACTGGTTTCAACCCATCCTGATATCGCAAAAGCATTAAACAACCTAGCCTGCTTGCTTGGTGCATTGGATCGTTTAGAAGAGGCTGAACCATTTATGCGACGGAGATTAAAAATATTTCTTCGCCTTACTCGCACTTCTGGTCATCAACATCCACGATTGCAAGACGCTATGAATGATTACATCGCAATCTTAAAGGATTTAGGCTACAGTCCAAATAGAATACGTACGCGGCTGCGCGAGCTGGCGCCGGAATTCTTTCCTTAATCCAATTAATCACAAGGATTTAATATATGCCTTCAGTGAAAAACACCCCCTCCCCCACCCAGATCGTCGCGCAGGTGCGGAAATTCGCGAAAGTCGCGCCGCGGTACAGACAGTACGCCCGCGTGTTGCAGGAAATACTTCGCGGGATCGAGCGCAAGTTGGCTCCGCAGGCCATCGTGCAGACCAGAGCCAAGACGGTCGCCAGTTTCGCCGAAAAGATCGTGCGCAAGCCCAGTCTTGATCCGGTGAACCAATTCACCGATCTGTGCGGCGGGAGGATCATCACCCACACGCAGGATCAGGTGCGCGCCGTCAGCGCCTTCATCGAAGCGCACTTCGAGATTGACTGGGACAACAGTGTGGACGTCAGCCAGCGCTTAAAACCCACTGAATTCGGCTACCGGTCGGTGCACTACATCGTGCAATTAAAGCGAGGCGTCTTCCCCTCGAGCGACATCCCGGTCAAGGTCCCCGACAAGGTGTACGGCCTGAAGGCGGAGATTCAGGTGCGTACCATCCTGGAACACGCCTGGGCGGATATCAGCCACGAATGGGTCTACAAGAAGGGCTTTCAGATCCCGGACCTGTACACGCGCGAACTGGCGGGTCTGGCTGCGACTCTGGAGGCTGCCGACCGAAGTTTCAGCCGCCTGCAAGAGGTCATGCAGACCTACGCCACCACCTACGGCGCTTACCTTAGCCCGGTGCAGATGCGGGAGGAGATCGCGCGGCTGGAGATCGTGCTGCAGTACGACCCGCAGAACTTCGAACAACTGAACCGCCTCGGCATGCTGGCCGTGGCTTATGGGGATTGGGACAAGGCCATTTCCGCGCTGAAGGATCATGAAAAGTCCGGCCGGCCTGAAGTCTTAAAACCGCTGGGCGTGGCGCTGTGCCAGAAGCATAAAAATAAACCGCAAAGTAGAGGCTTGCAGCGAGGACGCAAGTGCCTGGAAACGGCCTGCGAGAGGTCGCCGCATGATGCGGAGGCCTGTTCGACTCTAGCGGGTTCATGGAAAGGGATTGACGAAGCCAAAGCTGCTGAACTGTACGCTCTCGCCTACCAGAAAGATGCCACCGATCCCTACCCGCTGGGCAACTTCCTGGAACGCCAGATCCGGGATCGGGGCGATATGAGTTTTGTCCCCTTGTTGGCTCCGCTCTTAGACGGCGCAATCCAAAAGCTGCGCGAGCAGGCCAATGTTGGCGTCAACCTCCCCTGGGCCTTTTTCGACATGGGA
The DNA here is from genome assembly GCA_020051775.1 of Calditrichota bacterium. GTDB lineage: Bacteria > Electryoneota > B3-LCP > B3-LCP > B3-LCP > JAGVQJ01. Next base: position 5,562 of record JAGVQJ010000105.1, read on the forward strand.
AAGTTCAACCTGATTTTGCAGCGACCGTGGGAGAGTCTGACCGCTTATGCCAAGGCCGCTCAGGTGAGCAGCGCCGCATTCATGATCGAGACGTCGTTGAAATCGTTCCGAAACTTGAAAGTGGTACAAGACCAACTGCCGGGATACGATGACGCGATCAAACTGCTGCTGCTGGCTCTGGCTGTGCGATTTCAATCACGGACAGCGCTGACGGAATTGGAAAAAAACGCCTCCAAAAAACTGACAGCCATCAAGACGCCCGTAGTCATGATCGTCGGGACAACAGACTCACCCGTGATTTCAGCCCTCGACAATTTGCCACAGGGAATCTTGTTGAATTTTACGACGCAGACGAATACGGATCGCCGCGAGGATGACTGGTCCGATATAGCGCGGATTCTGCACGCTTGGATTGACCTGGTAGTTGATGGTGTGGACGCCTCAAAAGTGAAAGTACTGGGAATGGGTTCGGGAAACACCGAGGCGTTGGCCTTGAGAATATCACTGGCACTGGGTGCTCAGGTGGGAGTGATCGAGGGTTCCGGAAACGCCTCGGCCCAACTGTTGAAGGATGCCGACTGGAATGCGCTGCCTAATCTGTTCCGTTTGCCTTCGGAGGCGGTGATTATCCGAGAATTCAAGCAGCCGCCCACTCCATCTTTAGATTCAGGGCCGCGCGAAATCCTGGGCAAGGCTATACACGATCAATATCTTGAGAAGCGCAAGACTACTCCGCAACAGAAAGTGGCTTCGCTGGCTCCCTGGAAGGAATTGCCCGAGAATCTGAAAGAATCCAATCGCCTGCAGGCCGACCAGATTTCGGAAAAGCTCATGCTAATAGGATATGGCATAAGGAAACCTCTTGGCAAGAAAGCGCGCATCGTGAAATTCAAGCGTATGGAAATCGAAATCATGGCTGAGAGAGAGCATGCCCGCTGGGTGATAGAGAGGCTGCGAGACGGCTGGACATACGGGCCCAAGAAAGACGTCGAGAAAAAGATCAGCCCGTACCTGGCGGGGTGGGCGGCGCTCAGTGAGGAGATCAAGGACTACGACCGTGATACCGTGAAGAGGATACCGGAATTTTTGGCGCAGGTGGGGTGGGAAGTATATCGGATCAGCGCAAGCACCACTTGAATCTTATAATATTTAGCTATGAAAGAACTCATTCGCCCACACCGACTTCTTATCAGTGGTGGAAGCCGTTTGTTGAATGTGGAATTAGTCTGACGTATGAAAAAAGTCAGCAACTTCGCACGCCTCTCAGTACCCGATAGTACGAAGAGAGAAAAATTCTAACCTGCAGAATATGACCCATATCAAATAAGTGGAGGCGAAATGAGTTACCAAGATTTATTCACGGAGAAGGAATGGCGAACGCTGCAATGCGTTCCCTGGTGGGTGTTTTATACCGCCGCGGGAACCGACCGAATGCTGGATTTAAAAGAAATCGGCGTATTGCTGGCCATGTTAAGCGGCAAGACCGAGATGGATCCACTGACGAGGGAGATCCTTCCCCATTCGGTGGAAGCGCTGGCGGAGAGGCAAGCACAGGCCACGGCAGATATCGGCGCATACTGGGTAAGGTTAAAGGAAGTGGCTGACATTCTTGACCAGAAAATTACACCACCCCAGGCTCAGGATTTTAAAGCGACGATGCTGCGGTTAGCGCATGGCATAGCTGATGCATCCGGGGGATTTTTAGGTTTTGGGGACAAAGTCAGCGCGGGGGAAAAATCGGTCATGCGCGATCTCGCGTTTGCTCTGCGAGCGACTGAGATAAAATAAATCGTTAATTTGAGGCGAGTCATGAATAATCCCACATCTCAACCGCCAGTCGTCCTTGACATCGCAGTACCAGTTAATGCACATCCTGCCAAAGAAGACCTCCAAAAACCACCACGAGCGCCGCTGGTCTTGCGCGTTGGCGTCACGGGGCACAGGCTGGATCCTGATAAACGCCCCAATCCGAACATCCCGGTTATTCGGCAAGTTATAGCTGAAGTGCTCGGGATCATCCAGGACGCGGTCAAGGGCGTAGCGGATATCAACACCCACATGTTTTCACCACCAAGTGCTAAAACCCCAACCGGCGAACATTACCATTTAAGAATCATTTCATCTCTGGCCGCAGGCGCCGACCACTGGGTCGCGGAAGAGGCGATCAATCTGGGTTACGAGTTGCAGTCGCCACTGCCGTTTGAGTGTAATGAGTATCTCCAGGATTTCACAAATCCAGCAGATGCGGAGAATTACTTCGAGCTGCTCTGCCAAGCCGAAGCCGTGCTGGAGTTAGATGGTAAAGTAGACATTGAAAGTGGTATTCGTCGTCCGGACAGCCGCTCATACGAAGCGGTGGGTCGGGCCGTATTAAACCAGTCCGACCTACTAATCGCAGTTTGGGATGGACAACCTGCTCGGGGACGGGGTGGAGCCGGGCAGGTAATTAACGAAGCCTTTGAACGAGGCATTCCTGTAATTTGGATCCACTGGAATACCCCCCAAGATTGGCATCTGCAAACGCCGATGTGGAGATTTCTGGAAAATCCCCAGGATGCCAAAAATGATTCCGTGCGGCTCACTGAATTAGTGCGTGAACTCCTGCTGCCGTCAGACAGCACCAATGGCTCATGCGAAAGCCTGCAGGATAGTTTGAGGGCCGAGTATTTCCAGGAAACGCAGAAACGAGGCAATCTCCTGCTTGGTTGGTGGACGTTTTTCCGAAATTCTATTTGCTGGCAGATCTGGACGAAGAAGGGATTTCTGACAGCCAAGAAAGAATTCTTAGCCGCGATTACGCTTAAGATTTTTTGCGTGAAGAACTTTGTGGCGACAGAGAGAAATAAGTCGGATGACGATTGGAAGAAGAAGAAATCCCAGGAAAATGCAGACATGCTTCATTCCCCCAAAGAGTTGCCGCGCGATTGGGTGGATAATAATTATCTCGAACACTATGCCTGGGCTAATGGCCTGTCCATGTACTATGGGAATCTCTACCGCAGCACGTTTCTGGTGAACTACCTGCTGGGCGCAGTCGCCGTGTTCCTGGCATTGGTGAGCATCGCTCAAGGAATTACCGGGAAAGGGCAAGCATGGTGGATTATCGCCGAGCTGATCGTCATTCTGATTATCATCATACTCACGCAAAGTGGCCGAAAACGGCGTTGGCATCAGCGGTTCATTGATTATAGAACGCTGGCCGAACGATTGCGATTAGCGCGATGCCTGAGTCTCCTGGGTGGGGGTAGTCCACAGATCGCCTATGCGGGACATTTAGCCAGCTACGGCAATCCGGCCTCTACCTGGATGCATTGGCATTATCGCGCCATTGAACGCGCCGCAGGTTTACCCAATGTGAAAATCGGGAGTCAATATCTCGCCTCTTGTCAGGAGTTCTGGCGCGAGAGTTTGGTGGAAGATCAGCGAGCTTACCATAAATCGAACAGTGGAAAATTCCGAAAGTTCGACCGACGTTTGCATTATGCCGGGGACGGATTATTCGTGCTCACTTTAATCGCCTGCTCCATACATTTCGGGCATCTTTGGCTGGAAGACAATCCCAAGTTCGATTGGATACCTCATCATTTGTCTGGATGGATGACCCTCCTGTGTGCGTTCTTACCGGCGCTGGGTGCGGCTTTTGCAGCCATCCGCAGTCAATGTGAAGCGCTACGGCTGGCGCAGAGATCGCAGGCGATGGAAGAGGAATTGAAAGAACTTCAATTCGATTTGGCAAAAGTCGCTACTGCTGAGAATAAGTTGAATTCCGTGCAACTACGCGCTTGTGCTGACCAAGTAAGTGAATTAATGACCCGCGAGCTGCTCGACTGGCGCGTGGTCTTCCAGGATCGGCCGTTGGCGCTGCCAGTGTAAGCAATTTAGTAAGGTTAAACTGATTGGGACCTATCATGAATAAGCGGCAGAAAACAAAAATCGCCATACTTTCAGCATGCCTGAGCGTTATTTTCCTGTACTCGATCCATAGCTGGTCTCAACTAGGCATTGGCCGCCAAACCATCATGCAATTTAGCCCCACGCATTCTGTGTTGAGAGCTCCGGCGCCCTATCTGATGCAGCCGGTGACCATGGATCGTGGTCGAAGTAATCCTCAATTTCTCAATGGCGTCGGAGGCGTATCTTTCGACCAGGTTGCCAAACCAGGGCAGAATCTTGCGGTCAGGAGTTTGTCATTAAAATATCTTGCGGAGGGGGTGGATGGTGAACGATTGGAATTGATCATCAATGATAAGAAGGTGGAAGTTTGCCTCCCCGACTGGTTGCTGGTTCCCATCGCCAATTACGCCGAGAGTCACTATTATTCCTGCATAACTCTTTTCGGCGCGCTGGAGGATCGAGAAGTGCAAAAACTGGTTACGGATAATGAGGGAAGGGTAATCAACTATCATCCGGCGTTGGATAACATGCTTTTAGGAATTCGCTTGGCCTACATGGACATGCTGGTGATGTTTCCATTCGCGACCGATCTGCCCCGGAACAGGGAGGGGGAGTATATCCTGGGCACAGGAGAAACGGATCCGGATCTTCAGACCAATCAAGAAGGGCGGTCGCTGCTTTCACAGCACATGATGGCAGTTGACAATAAGCACCGGGTAAAATTCAGGTCTTATGTCGTCACTGATTACACCCGCAACATTCAGTTTAATGTAATCCGTGATTCACTCACCATTAGCGGAAATCCCTACTTTTATTGTTGGCGATCCAATAGGGATCGCCAGGACTACGATAACGATCATGTAGCCAATGAGATCTCGGCGAAATACAACAATGAAGTCAATACGCTGCGAGGAAACGGAGATGATTCCCGCGTACGAACTTGGCTAATCCAAACACTCATTGACCTGTCCTGTAAATATAAAGGCAATTATTCTTTCTACCAGAGCGGGACCTTTGTGGAACTGGTAGCATTGTACTTACCGGAGGAAAAGGCACAATTTCTCGAGAAATACAAAACCGAGGCGCTTTTTGACATGCTGGTGCATACTGAGGCGATGATGCAAGCGGAAGGCATCGAATACATGAAACAATACAGCGCTGATCTATCTGCTCGACCGGATCTCTTTAGAGCCTCCAACCCGGCCGTTTGGAATGCCACGGTTCAGACCATGCGCTTTGCCGCGTTTTTCCGGTACGTCAGAAGCAATTTTCCGGATAGTTGGGACGTCTTCATTGACCAGGTGAGAAGCCTAGATCCCAGACCCAGAGTTGAAACACCAAACATCCTGTATAATGCTGAAAACGCGGAACTGGAGAGGGCGATCCGGAGCAGTCAGAGAGGCGACCATGAGTGACAAACTCCGCTTTTTTGTGAGCTTCTCTTCCTGCGACCGTAAATATACGCGGGAAATTATGGCCGCGCTTAAGGGTCAGAATTTCAATTACTGGGATTATTCCGATATCATCGAAAGCATCGAGCTGGGCGATAATATTGATGACCGCCTGATCAGGGAGATTGATAACTGTACGCACATGATCGTGGTCATCAGCCGGAACAGCATGGACCCAAAGATTGGCCGATTCTGCCGGTTTGAAATGGAGTACGCAAGGAAAAGAAATGTCGCCGGAACGCCGCATTTCATCCCGGTTCTTCTTGAACCCCATAAGCAAATCAAACTGGAAACTCCTTACGATGTTTTTAATACGGCTCTCTGCCATGAACTGAATGAGAAACCTGAATCCATAGTGAAGTTTACCGTGAAAGTTTGTCAGCTCACCGGCAATACTTATTTTCCTCCGATCGAGGCGCACCCCAACCTGCCGTTCTGGAAGTTATTCCGGAAGGAGGTCGAGGAGATGGCGCATTCTAATAAAGAGCATATTGATCTGATGATGATTTTAGGTGAGTTCAATGAATATTATAAAAGAGCAGAAATGCCGGTTGCTCTAAAGCGAATAAATTACTTTATCCAGTCCTGTGATTATAAAGTACCCAGCTATCAACCCTTGTATCCGTGGATTGTGAAAGCGGTCTGCGAAACCGAATTGGGAATGTATGATGAGGCTTTGCAGAGTTATGAAGAGGCCAAAAAGATAGCACCCGAAAACCAGGATGTGATCGGAGGCATTGGTACGGTTAAATTCAAAACCTGGCAATATCAGGATGCAGAAGCCCAATTCGAGCGGATCATTGGCGATCCCCAGCACGAAGACGACACCAACGCCAGAATCAACCTGATCATTACAAAACTGGGGGAGGAGAAGGAGATCTCCGGCCAGGAGGCCAGATTTCTTCTCGATTTGGATATTTCCGGTTATGCGCGCGATCTGCAGACAAATATTCTCAATGCCCGAGGAGTCTATTTCAAGAGCACGGGGGAATTCTCATCGCTGGAATTCTTATGCCGGGGGATCATTAAGGATGATCTGCACGATACGGTGACGATCCGGCTGCTGCAACTCAGCTACCTCGCGCGGGGGATGAGGCTAAAAGCTGAGGAGGTCATTCAAAACGCGCTGAAGGAGGCTGAGCATAATCCGAGGCTGGATAAGGGGGTGTTGAGGTTGTATAGCGATAAATTTAACTAACAAGTGACAAGACGTGCGATTACTCCCACTTGCGGATTTGGAAGGCGCATTATCTCAGGATAGTAATCTTCTGCGAGATGTTTTGGTTGGGGATCTCCAACTTCAGGATATACACGCCGGAAGCCTTGTGAGAAGCATCCCAGGTGCTGGTATAAGTTCCCGGAAGTTGGAAACCGTAAAACAGCGTGCCGGTGAGCCTGCCGGAAATGTCAAAGACCTTTAAGCTGACATTACTCGCAGCTCGCAGCTCGTATCTCGCAGCTATGGATGAGTTTCCTGGATTAGGAAGCAGCGTGATGACCGGATGCGTAGGCGCAGGGTGTTTGGGGTCGGGGTGAATGGGAGACTGGCCGGTGATGTTGCGGAAAAAGAATAATCCTCCACCGTAAGAACCGTTTAATCCATCCAAATCGCCATCATTATCAATATCACTGAAAGAAATTCCAATAGAATTTAAATAATATCCAGGCACAGTTACGCTGATAGGGTTTGTAAAAATCGCTTGTTGCATTGTTCCGATATTTTCAAAATACTGAAGAGAAAGGTTAGTGGCTAAATAAGCAAAAATGTCATTATCACCATCATTATCTGCATCCAATATGGCATCAATAAAGTATTCGCCAGACCAACCTTGATAATTAGTGGACGTTCTAATGAAATTGTACTGTTGTGCAGAACCTTGGTTTTCATAAAAATAAATAAAGTTTCCTTCGTGATAATTAGATAGTCCCAGAATCAAGTCGTCGTCATCATCGCCGTCCATGTCAGCGAGGAATGGGCGCCCAGTTGGAATTCCAATTCTTATTGAATCGTCGTAATAGAATACCGGATTCGATGTATCACCACTATTTATCCAAAACTCCACATGACCTGACCAGAACCACGCCATATCGGTATAACCGTCGCCATTTAAATTACCATAACCGAAACTGCATTGCGTACCAACTCCTGGACCGATAACTTCTTCTTCCTGTAATTTAAAGCAGGGATTTGATTGAGTGCCAGTATTTTTTAACCAATACAGGTTATCTGAGTTGACGAATAAATCCATAATGCCATCCAAATTTACATCTATCAATCCAAGTTCTGAATTTTTTCCAAAATCTAAGGTCAAGTACATTTCATGTTCCAATACGAATTCTGCCGATTGTGATGTTCCTATATTCCTCCAGAAATGCACATCACCTCGTGGTTGAGATTGTATATCATTATCCTTCCCAATAAGAAGATCATAATCACCATCATCGTCAATATCGCAGAATTGAGGGTCAGCTTTTTCTCCGACAGAAATATTCAGCCAGTTGTTGGAAACTAAAGTAAAATTATATTGCTGGGGGGTCCCATTATTACGATAGAACCAAATATGACCGCCGGAATCATCACCTACGAACATATCGAGATCTCCATCTCCGTCGATGTCGCAGAATTCCGGGCTACTCCAATAGCCAGTCTGAACCCCAGCAAAATAGTTATCCACCAACTGGAATGAATAATTGGTGGTATTGCCAACGTTACGATAAAAGTGAATCCTGCCAGTATACCATTCTCCCACAAACAAATCATAATCGCCATCACCATCAATATCGGCAAGATCATGCCGAGTGCCATAAATTATATTGCCCTGAGTATCCTTTAGAGTATCTTCAGATATTTGGAAATTTGGCAAAGTTGAGCTTCCAACATTAAAATAAACGAGCATTCTTGAACCGCCGTCAATGACTGCGCTCAATATCAGATCCAAATCACTATCAGAGTCCATGTCAACAAATTCTGGAGAAGTATAAGCACCATTATCAATTCCCTGCAATCCAAAGAGATAAATATGGTAGTTTTCCTGTTGAGCGGAACCTGTATTTTGCCAGAAATCCATTTGGGCAAATCCTCCTTGACCCATTACAATGTCAAAGTCATCATCACCATCAATATCAACTAAAAATGGAGATGAAGAACTATATCCGCCCCTCCACGCCGCAGGCAACGTATCCCCCTCCACTAATACCGGGATGGTGTCCCATTCCTGTTGGAATTGAAATTCTTGTGAGAAAACAAGCGTAGGCAGAAAAAGGAATAAAATTAGAGGTCTCATGATTATCTCCATGAATTCCGGCCATATTAAAATAATAAATAATTCTTCCTAAGTCAAGAGCTTTCGGAAGTCCTGACACGAATTTTTAGTATTAATCCAGAATCCAAAATTTGCGATCTAAAATCCCACCCCCACCCACGGCAGCACGATCCAAACTCCTATGATGACGTAGGACAAGCGGCGGTGCTTGCCCTGCACTTGCAAAGCGGCCAGAGCCATCAAGCAGAAGAGGAACGGTAGAGCGCTTAAGAGGTAGCGGGCTTCGGCCTGAGCGTAGTGCAGGTTTAGCCAAACATATCCTGCCAGCGTTAATCCCACTGCGGCCAGAGACAGCCGGAACATTTCCGGGTGCACCCGGCGCAAGCGCAGAAATCCCACAGTGGCCAGTACCAAAAAGGCCAGCCCTTCCAGTGGATAGATGATCTTATCCCATAGGCCGCCCCACAAACCTTCATAGGGGAAGACCAGCGTTCGAGTGAAATAGTTGGCCGTCAGGAAGAGGCGTTCGCCAAAATTGCCAAACGTCCAGGGTTGGAGCGGCCCGAACCCCACCGACATGGGGAGGAATTGGGCGTAATGTCTGTAATTCCACAGGTACCAGGGGGTGATGGCCGCCAGGGGAATAAGTGACGCGGCCAAGACAGGCCACAAGCGCGGGGAAGGTTTTTGGCCCGGCAAGACGGGCGCCAACAAGAGAGCCAAGGGATACACAGGCAGTACCAGCAGGAAGGAGGCCTTGGTCCACAAGCCCGCGGCGGCGATGAGAATCGCGGCGATGGTCAAGCGCCGGTCAGCCCCGCCGGATAGCGCCGCCAGCGACAATGCAAATTGCATGCAGATTAAGGCGAAAAAGAGGCTGTCGTTGCCCGCCAGGTAGCCGTGCCTCAAAGGCACTCCGCTGAAGGCCGCCAACAGCAGCGCCAGCAGGGCCGCTCGCGCGCCCAGCACACGGAGCACCGCCGGGTAGATCACTGACAATCCCACCAGAGAAAACAGCACCGATACCAGCCGAACCCAGTAAAGTTCTCGACCGAGCGTCAAGGCCTGCCCCAGTGCGTAAAAGGGGCGCGCCAAATAGTAGTATAGCGGCGGCTGGTAGTATTCGAACTGGGCGGATTGGAAGCCATCCTGCACCGAGGCGGTTTGTACTGGCAGGCGATTGTGCTGATCCAGGTAGCGGACGTAATTCAGGTGCGACGGTTCGTCGTTAAACCAGGGGAGGAGCGCGCCGCTCTTATCATCGGGCGCGGTGATCAGTGCGAGCAGGACGCGCACGGCCAGAGCAAAAGCCAGAATGTTCCAGGCTGCGCGTCTCATGTCCTCCACTCCACCCGACTCGCAAGCTTTGAGGCCCAGCGTCGCAGACGGCGCCATGGGCGTCCAGCGAAATATTTTTCCAGCGCCTGCCGTTGGAATTCTTCGTGAAAGGCCAGCAGTTCGGAACCTTTAAGCCAGGGCGTTTCGATCAGCGGGCGGTGCAGGATGTCGCCGTCACATTCGAACAACGGTTCTCCACGCAGGTACTGCACATCCAGGTAGCCTTTTTCCAGGCAGAGGTCGTAAAGTTCAGTGCCGGGGAAGGGTGTGGCGATGAAAACCCCAATGCCCTCCAGATCGAGCGACAAGGCAAAGTCGCGGGTACGGCGCAGGGACTGCGGCGTTTCTCCGGGCATGCCCAGAATGAAATAACCATTGACGGCGATGCCGGCTTCGCGGCACCAGCCTCGCACACGGCGGCCATCTTCGGGGTCCAGATCCTTTTTCATGAATTCGCGCAGCACCTGCGGATCGCCGGATTCAAAGGCCAGGTTAACCGACCGGCAGCCGGAACGCTTCATCAAGGCCAGCAGCTCGGGGTCCAGGTGGCGAATGCTGACGCCATTGGGGGTCATCCACTGCAAGCGAGGAAAACGCTGCGCCAGCCCTTCAAAAATTTCCACGGCACGGTTGCGGTCGGCGGTCAGGTTATCATCTTCAAAGCTGATAACAGTGGGACGATACCGCGAAACCAGTTCGGCGATCTCATCCAGGACATTGACAGCGGAACGGCGGCGGTACTTGCGTCCGGTCAACCGGAATGCCGAGCAGAAGGTGCAACGGTACGGGCAGCCTCGGCTGGTGATGACCGAAGCAACGCGGTGGCCGGGGCGAATCCAGCGGCCGCCGGAACGGCGCATATATTCATCAAAAGGGGTAAGGTCTCGGGCGGGAAAGGGGAGGCTATCCAGATCTGTCGGATGCTGAAGCTGGGGGAATATTCGGGTTTCGCCGTTTTCCCGGAAGGCCAGACCGTCATCCAACTCTGGAAAGACACCGGCGGTGAAATTCCGCAGATATTGAGGGAAGCTCCATTCGGCTTCGCCCAGGATAACGGCATCGAAACCTGCGTCCAACAGATCTTGCGGAGCTACGGTCGCATGCATGCCGCCCGCGACCAGTGGCAGCTCAGGAAAAGCGCTGCGTATGGCGCCGCCAATTTCCCTTGCGGCGTGGAAACGCGAGGTGAAGGGGATGGATAACCCCACCATATCGGGCTTGATGATCCCCACTTGCTCGACGATCTCCGGCGCGTTCAGCCCGAAGGCCCAGGCGCAGCCGGAAGCTGCTCTGCGCACCGCCCCCAGGCAGGCGTCCAGGATGACCGGCTGATGGCCCTCCCGTCGCAGCGCCGCCGTCAGATAACCCAACCCCAACGGAAACGAAACCGGCTCCCTGGGGTTGTTCGATTTCTGGGGGGAATTTATGAAGAGTACCTTCACCTTTACAAATCAATCGTGAATGTATCCCGGAAATACCCGCGCGAACCGAAGTTTTCTTTGAATTTCAGCAGACCCCAGTTGGGTTCCATGTTCAGGGTGGAGGTGCCGAAATCCAAATGACGGAAACCGCGGGAATGCGCCCATAGCATGGAACGGTAGATGAGTAACGGCACAGGGCGCAATTCCTGATATTCCCAGTCATGGCAGACGTAAAAAATCAGCAGGACGCGAGGATTGATGACGAAATTCAGAATACCGGCGATGGCTTTCTTGCCGTGACGCACCAGGGACAGGGAGAGCTGGCCGGGCACCAGATCGCGCAGCCGTTTCAACTCCTCGAGGCTGTGTGTGGGAGTTACTCCCAGGCGCTGCCGGTTATCCCATAAAAGAGGGTAGAAAGTTTCCAAGTTGGCGTCGGAAAGCAGAATGTCTTCATCCACTTTCAAGCCTTCCTTGACGGCTTTGCGCACAGCGGTGCGGGTTTTGTTGCAGAGTGTATCGAAGGGGTCAGCGCTGCCGTAATCCAAAGGGATCGCTTGTGTGATTTCGCGTTTGGCGTAGCGAAATCCCTTCTTCAACAGATGAAAATCCAATACGTCGGAAGGCCAGTCGCTGTAGAGGGAGGGAGGCGGCGTCAAAGTCAAAGTCTTGAAGCCCGCTGACTTTGCGTACTTCACCAGGCTATCCGCCAAGTGGTGCGCATGGTTGAAGGATAACCCGGCCGGATAAATGATTCCTCCATACGAGGCGCCCGGATAAGAGATGAATGCCTTCCCTTTTTCGGAGTCACGCACAGCCCCGGTCAGGAGCACACGGGCCTCTTCGCCAATGCGGAAAATCAGATGATGGTTCTCGAAACGGTTACGCGGGTGGTATTGCAGGAATTCGTGCGAGTGGAACAGGGTGCCGTTGCCCGCTTGATTGAGAGCCTTGTCCCAGGCTTGGCGATCATGGGCGGGATCGTACTGCGAGACGGTGTAAGGATTTCGTTCGCGCGAGCCGGGCAGAGTATGGGCGATATCAGGCATAGACTGCGCCTCCCGCCTCGATTGAAAAACAGCTCTCGCAAGTCAAAACGTCAGCAAGGGTCAAGGGTTATCCTTCGATGATTTTTATGAGAGCCTGTACGGCCAGATGGTAACCATGAGCGCCGATACCCGCAATTTTTCCCCGGCAGGCGGGTGTGATAAAGGAGTGACGCCGAAATTCTTCGCGGGCTTCCGGCAGCGAGAGATGCACTTCGATGACCGGTAGTGCGACTGCTTTGATGGCATCAAACAGGGCGATGCTGGTGTGCGTGTAGGCGCCGGGATTAAAGACAACGCCGTCCACCTGGCCGCGCGCCTGGTGAAGACGGTCAATCAGCTCGCCTTCCCCGTTGGATTGAAAAGTTTGGAATGTAATCTGGGGAAACGCCTTGGCGAGTGAGTCGTTAATATCCTGCAGGGTGTCGCGACCATAGATTTCAGGCTCGCGGGAACCGAGCAGATTCAGGTTGGGGCCGTTCAGGATCAAGAGAGTGGGCATGGATTCTCCGGAATAACTGAAACTTCTTATATCGCTAATTTGATTTCCATGAATTTTTCGTCGCTGAAATCCACCTGGATCGGATTTATTTTCTCCCCATAGCGATTGGAGATCATAATCAGCACGGGTTTATGGGGTTGGTTGGGATTGGGAATCATAATTACGCCGCAAAATCCTACATATCTTTGAGAATGATTTTTTATAATGCGTACAACAGAACCCAAGGGAAAGTGTGAGACTACTGAAGATAATCCAACGACAGCATGGATGTTATATTTCATGTGACCGTTTTTCAACAATTCGGCAATAGCTTCTTCCGGGCCAATTGGTTCCAGAGGCCAACGGCCACTGGTGATGTTCAAGTAGGCGTCGGCGACATGCACGATTTCGGCCAGCCGAAAGATATGGTTGTTTTCCGTGGCATTATGTTGCGAGGGGGATTGATGCGAACCCCGCAGGCCTTGCGGAAAACCAGCGCCGTCGGGGTCTTCATGATGCTGATACACAATCTCCTTTTCCATGAAGATATTTTCATCACTGTTGGCCAAAAGACTTAAGCCATATTGCGGGTGGCGACGATATTGCGTCCACTCCTCCGGGCTGAAGTCACAGCGCTTTTTATCGAAAAGTTCGGGAATAAGCGACATGCCGATATCATGGAGGGCGGCGCCATAAGCTAAATGTATCAGATCCTTATATTTGAATTGATAATGAATGCCAATGAGTAGCGATAGAATGGCTACGTCAACTCCGTGCGTAAATTGTTGACCCGCAACGAATCTGATGGGGAGAACAGTCCATTTCGTGACCATATTATCCAGAACTTCATCCACTAATGATGATATGGTTTTTTTAACGGCATGAAGGGGCACGGAAAACCCACTCGTTTGAAGGTTGCAGATCACACTGTCTAATTCCTCGTCGGCATGCTCTTTAGCCGTTTGCATTATCGTCTTAAAGGCGTCCTCAATAGACCCTTGGGCAGCATGCAGCGCGGCTTCATCCACAAAATCATCAATAGTAATAGCTTCCGTACCCTCTTCTTCAATGCAAATCGGATTAATCCCCATTTTCAGCAGACGCGAAATCATAGCTGCATCAAGTTCAAAACCCTTAGCGAGCAATAATTCGCGATTAGCCGAATACAGAGGTTTGGCCAGCATCATGCCGGGAAGTAGATTACTACTATCGCAGTATCGCATACACAACGGTCACATTAAATCCTTCACGAACGCATTATTAATCGTAATCGTTGCAACGCTGCCAAAATATCTGACTCTGCAAGAGGCTGACCTATTACCGCGTTGCCAACACCCCGGAGAAGGACGAACTCAGGCCGGCCAGACCGGGTCTTCTTATCCCGCGCCATCAATTCGAGGATCTGTTCGGATTGGAATTTCAGCTTGGGAATAGGTTTCAATTGAGGCTGAATCACCGTCATGATATGATCGGCAACAGCGCTGTCAAGGAGGCCCAAATCACGAGATAGATCAATCGCCGCCACCATACCCCAGAAAACGGCTTCGCCGTGTGTAAGGGTTTGGTATCCACCCCAGGCTTCCAGAGCGTGACCGATAGTATGGCCGAAGTTCAAGACGGCGCGACGGCCTTTCTCCCTCTCGTCTTGGGCTACAATCAACGACTTTAAATTAACGCATCGTTCAATTAGATAGGAGGAATTTTCAAATATATCGTAACCATGTTCCGATATTTTCACTAAGTGGGCAAATAATTCCGGCTCTCCGATCAAGGCCATCTTAATTACTTCTGCCATACCGGAGTGCAATTCCCTCTGCGGCAAAGTGTTTAAAAATTCCGTATCGGCTAAAACAAAGGCCGGTTGGTGGAAAACGCCCACCAGATTCTTGCCTTCCGGCAAATCCACGCCGGTCTTGCCGCCTACTGAGGCATCCACCATAGCCAACAGAGTTGTTGGTATTTGGATGAAGACAATGCCGCGTTGATAAAGGGCTGCTGCCAATCCGACCATGTCGCCGATAACGCCTCCCCCGCAGGCCACTATTGCATCCCCCCGTTCCGCGCCCATGGAAACCAAACGGCGGCATAGATCCTCGACGGTGGAAAGCCGTTTCTGATCCTCGCCTGGCGGTAGAACCATTAGTTCTGTGGTTGGATCGCGGAGCGTTTCAATTTGTTCTTTCCAATGCTCGACGACATGAACATCGGTCACCCAGAAAGCGAGCCGACAACCGGTGCGGGCGAAATATTCCGGGAACAACCGTCGCACACCCGCTCCAATAACGACTGGATAGGCTCGTGATCCTAACGGAACAGTGATGATAGCGGGTTCCATGTTAAGACTCAAAATTCACCAGTATTTTCAGCGCCTCCCCTTGCGCGGCATGAGCGAAGGCGGTTTCCATCTCTGAGGCTGGGTAGACAGCGCTAATCAGGGATTCCGTGTCCACGAGATTTTGTGCCAGCAACCGCAGGGCTGGAGCAAACGGTCCGCACCGCGACCCCACGACGGTAATTTCATTGATGACCAACGGAGCGACGTCCAGGGTCAGAGTCCCTTGGTAGGTGCTCTTCAAGATTAGAGTACCTTGTGGTTTTAACGCAGCCATCGCAATTTCAAAGCTTGCCGGTGACCCCGAAGCGTCAACAACCAGATCACGGGCGTCAGGCTGGTACTCACGGTAGGGGATGGCGGGAATTCCCCAAGATCTAAGAATCGCCATCTTGCTTTGATGTGATCCCAACGCCAGCAGATCGCAACCGAGGATCTGTAATACGCGGGCAGCCAATAGACCCAGTTTACCATCGCCTATAACCAAGGCTCGAGTATCCGGTCGCAAGTGCATCTGTACAGCGATTTCCAACGCGGCCGCCAGGGGTTCCGTGAACACCGCGGCGCGATCATCAACTAAATCCGGGACAAGGTGCAGGTTTTCCAGCGGTAAGGTTAAATATTCCGCCAGAGCGCCGTTACGGTCTTTGAGGCCCAGTACAGTCCGCAGAGGACAGTGGCGTTGCTTACCGGAACGGCACAGCTCACATTGTCCGCAGCCACAATTGATCTCCCCCACGACGCGTTTACCCACGAGATTTTGCCCCTCTTTGCGTTGTGAAGGATAGTCCTCCATGACTTCCCCCACGAACTCATGTCCCAAAATGCCGCGATAGCCCATATAACCTTTTGCCAGTTCCAGATCTGTGCGGCAAACACCCGCCAGGCGTACCTTCACCAGAGCCTCGCCGAGTGCAGGTTGGGGAATATCCACCTGGCGCAGGCGGATCCCGCCCTCTTCCAGGACTAACGCCAGCATCAGCCTCAACCTCCGCCGGTGATCAGTGAATCACAATCCATTTC
>JAGVQJ010000124.1 GCA_020051775.1 Calditrichota bacterium
AATACACCGAGACTCACATTCAACGAGTACAAAGAAAAAGACGAGAAAAAGGTCGCTTAATCTGACCGCAATTTGTCCGGTAAGCTATTGACTTATACAAAAAAAACAGAAATGTCGAAAATTGGAAAGCAGAATTCTCGGATCGGTTGTTGAATTTTGCCGCAGGAATTATTAAATTGACAGGTAAATTGGATTCATCTTATTCCGCGCACCATGTTACCAAGCAGATCATTCGTTCGGCGACTTCGATGGGTGCGAATTACGAAGAAGCCTGCAACGCTGAAAGCCGCAACGATTTCGTCCACAAAATGCAACTGGTATTAAAAGAGAGCCAGGAAACGCTATATTGGTTGAAACTATTGAACAAAGCTGAACTAGTAAACAGTCCGACGGACCAAATTCTTCGCGCTTTGGATGAGGGAACTCAGATAAATCGCATTATTGCCAAATCCGTTTTGACTGCGAAGCAGTCAACCTAATTCGTCATTCTTCAATCTTCATTTTCCATTCTCCATTTAGCTTTTAAATGAATTCTCCATTCTCCATTTAGCTTTTAAACGAATTCTCCAATCTCAAATTAAAAGAAAAATGATCAACCTAACCTCCTTCGACTTCGCCTCCTTCCTCCCCGAGATCATCCTCGTGGCGGGGACGCTGGCGCTCGTGATCTTCGAACTCATTCGCCGCAAAATGACCGCCGCCAGCGTCGGCTGGGGAGGCATGGTGCTGTTGGCCTTGCTGGTCGTCGTGGCGCTCTCAGCCTCGTCGCAGCAGGGGAGTTACCTCTTCGGCGCTCTGGTGCAGGACGGCGTATCCGTCTTCTTCAAGGCCTTCTTCGCATTGGCGACGCTGCTGGCGATGGGCATCGCCCTGTTCTCGTTCCGCAAAGAAGGCGAACCGTACCTGCTGCTCCTATCCAGCGTGTTGGGCATGTTCCTGTTGGGTTCGGCGGGCGACATCGTCACGTTGATGGTGGCCATCGAACTGGTCTCCATCCCCAGCTACATCCTGGCGGGGATGAACCGCGGCGACTCGCGTTCAGCAGAAGCCTCTCTGAAGTACGTCCTCTACGGAGCCGTCTCTTCCGGCATCATGTTCTACGGCTTCTCGCTGCTCTACGGGCTGTCCGGCACGACCTCCATCGCGGACATGGCCGCCTTCTTCAAGGGCGCCGACGTCAGCGCCACGATTTACTTGACCGCCATCGTCTTAGTGCTCGCCGGAATCGGTTACAAGATCGCCATGGTTCCGTTCCACTTCTGGTGCCCGGACGTCTACGAAGGATCGCCCACAGCCATCACCGCGTATCTTTCGGTGTCGTCCAAGGCCGCCGGATTCTCGGCGCTGTTCCGCATGATGGACGTGTTCGCCGCTCCCGCCTCGGTCGGCGGAGTGGACGCGCGCTTCATCTTCTCCATCGCCAGCGCTCTGACCATGACCTTCGGCAACCTGGGCGCGCTGCACCAGATGAACCTGAAGCGGCTGCTGGCCTACAGTTCGATCGCTCACGCCGGGTACCTGCTGATGGGTTTCGCCGCCGGAACGTTTGAAGCCTATCAAGCAGTGCTGTTTTACCTCGTCGTTTACCTGTTCATGAACCTGGGTGCCTTCCTGGTTGTAGACGCCGCCGGCCGCAAGCTGGGTGGAGAAACCACCGAACACATCAAAGGTCTGGGGAAAACTTCGCCTGCTCTGGCGCTGGCGCTGGCTGTATTTCTCTTCTCGCTCGTGGGGCTGCCGCCTCTGGCCGGATTCATCGGGAAATTCTACCTCTTTTCCGCGTTGGTCAAAGAGAACATGTGGGCGCTGGCCTTGATCGGCGTGGCCAACAGCGTGGTCAGCCTGGTCTATTACGTGCGTGTCGTCCGCGACATGTTTCTGGCCGATCCCGTCGCCGAAGCGCGTCCCATCCCCATGACGGCGGGGTTGGGGATACTGACCGTCGCCTTCCTGGCGCCCACGATCCTGCTGGGCATCTGGTGGGGGCCGCTGGCGGGCTGGGTAGCGGCTGCGATGAAATAGGGATAATGGGAGGACAGACATTCCTGTCTGTCTGACTAGAGTATCTCGGTCAGACAAGAATGTCTGACCTCCTTTATGAAACGCGTAGGGGTCGGGCTTGTCCCGACTCGCAGATAGAAATGTAGTCGGGGTCGTCTCTGACCCCGACCTGAATGGGGGGCGGGCTAAAGTGGCTCGCCCTCTCTCGTCTGAACCACGGATTACGCGGATTGCGCGGATTTCACGGATTACCTTCAGTTTGATATGCAAGGAAATTGTGGCGCTATCGGGAATATTTTGTGAGGAATAAATGCTGCAATATGCTGATATTACCGAGAAGATCATTGGCGGAGCGATGAAAGTCCATCGTACCTTAGGCAACGGTTTTCAAGAGGTCATTTATCAGCGCTGCCTGGCTATCGAACTGCAAAAGGCCGGGTTGCATTTCCTGCGGGAGGCAGAAATTCCCATCTTCTACGACGGCGAAGAAGTGGGAACTCGGCGGGCTGATTTTCTGGTTGAAAATCAAGTATTGGTTGAATTAAAGGCCATCACCGAAATCAACGACACGCATTTCGCTCAAATCATCAACTACCTTGAGGCCTACAAACTGCCCACCGGGTTATTGATCAATTTCGGCGGCAAAAGCCTATTTTTCAAACGATTCGCCAATACTCGAAAATAGCAGCCGGATGCGTTTCTTTTTGGCAGAAAACCGCACAGCACACATACAAGAATCGATTCGAATACAATCCGTGGGTGATGTAAATGTTTAAATCCGTGAAATCCGCGTAATCCGTGTAATCCGCGGTTCAGACGGAATACGTAGCCAAGTAACCACGTAACCAAGTGTGCAAGTAACAGTAAAAGACAATCCCTGGAATCTGTGAAACCGGTATCACATAATAATACGTTTCGGATGATCCGTGGCGCAGACAATGTATAAATCCGTGAAATCCGCGCAATCCGCGTAATCCGCGGTTCAGACAACGATAATATCAGAGTATTATAAGGAGACCAAAAATGGCGATTTATACTGCTAAAGAAATTCAACAATTCAGGAACAGGTGGGAGGGACAAGGTGGATTAGTTAATAGTATTCTTGATATCTTAAAGGGAAATGGTCCAATTTCCGACAGAAGGGAAATTATTTGCAGGATAAGGAAAGCGAATCAACTATTGAGAGATCATGAGATTCAACATCTTACAAGACCTACAAAAGAAATTTTCCTGGGGAATTGCGGCGATAGATTGCAAACACTATTTACTATACCATCGATGGACTTAAGGGGTTTTCCTTTTAGGGAAGGCGAATATCTAAAAGGAATTGTGCTTTGCGGCGCTCATCTTGAAGGTTGTTACTTTGAATCAGTCATTCTTGATGAAGCATTATTTCAGTATGCTGAAATGGATAGAATTATACTAGCCATGTGCAAAGTAGAAAACTCGGATTTTAGAAAAGTCAATTTACGCGGCGCTGAAATCCATTGGGGGACGAAATTAGTGAATTCAAATTTTTATGGAGCCAATTTGGAAGGAGCCTTCATCATAGATACACACATTGAGGGATCGAATTTTTCATTTGCAAAGTTAGGTACTGTCTTTCTCTCTGTTTTTGAAAATCGCTTGACCGATGAGACCAAAATTATCAAAGCAGAGAGAGTTACAACTTTTAGAAATTGCACATATTTACCACAATGGCGCAATCACATTTGCGTCAAACTCGATTTGAAAACTCTAGGAAAAGAATTATCAGATTTCAATAAATCTGATTTTCCAACGGAAAAGATTATTTGGAAGGATGAATTAGACGCTAAATTTTTCAAGCATTTATTTAATCGCTGGTTCTACACAAAATTTGAACAAGTTAGGATTGACGATGCAGACACCACTATGGCAGCAGATTTGTACAGATATATCAAAGATCAGCAATTCATCCAAAGGTACAAAACGAAGCATCCTATAATTCATTTCTTTTGGAAACTCTTCTCCGATTGCGGTGGAAAGCTCTCCATTGTTGGATTTTGGTCAATATTTTGGATTTGTGCCTTTGCTCTACTATATAGCTTTCTACCCACGGAGACAATTAATTTCCAGCCTTTCTTTAAACAAGCAGATAAACTCCCGTCTTTCTGGCAATGGATATATGTATCATTCGATATATTTTCCAGTCTCGGTATCCGCAATGCCTATCCCCAGAATTGGTTCGGCGTCGTCCTCATGATCACCGAATCCGTCCTCGGTCTGATGATGCTCGGCATGCTCCTCTCCGTCCTGCAGAACCGCTTCGCGCGGCGGTCGTAAAAGATCCCCCCTAACCCCCCCCTTGATAAGGGGGGGAACTCGAGTGCCAGTGGAGGAGTCACCCCCCTTGTCAAGGGGGGGCGGGGGGGATAATAACGTACATCACACCCCAAATCCCTCTCCCGCCGAAATATCCCTTGCTTCTGCAACCGTTTCCTTCGTATCTTAACCCTGATTGATATGAAGGGAACCTCCATGCGGCGCATGATCATTATAATTGCCTTATGCCTGCTGCTGGCCGGATCGGTTTCCGCGCAGCAGTTGAAGATCGTCCACTTCGACGTTGGTCAGGGAACCGGCACACTGATCTGGTCGCCGTCGGGGCAGACGCTGCTGGTAGACGCCGGCCCGGCCTTGGAACCGGACGTCATCCGCAACTACCTGCAATCCCAGGGAATAAACGATCTGACCCACACCCTGGCCACCCACTATCACGCCGACCACATCGGTGAATTCCCCGACCTGTTCGGCTCCGGCTACCTGCCCGACACCGCCTGGGATCGCGGCAGCAATCCAGGTTACAGCACGCAGACCTACACCAATTACGTCGCGGCGGCAGGATCGGCGCGGCGCACCATCATACCCGGTCAGATCATCCACCTGGGGCCGGATGTGCAAGTCAAGGCCATCTGCGTCAACTGCCAACTGATGACTGGCGCTACCTACACCCCCAATGACGAAAACGACCGCTCCATCTGTCTGCTGCTGGAATACCGCAACTTCCGCTATGTCGTCGCCGGAGACCTGGGCGGCGGCGGCCTCGGTTTGATTGACCTGGAAACCCCCTGCGCCAACTTGATTGGCGACGTCAACGCTGTGGAACTTAGCCACCACGGCTCGAACTCTTCCAGCAACAACACCTGGCTGAATACTTTAGATCCCGAGGCCTCCTTCGTGTCGCTGGCGGAGAACAACTCCTACGGCTTCGTGCACACGGAGGTCATCAGCCGCGTGACCGCCTGCCCAACCCTGCAAAAGCTCTACCACACCGAAGAGGGCGTCAACCTCAGTCCCAAGTCGGTGGTCGTCAACGGGAAT
>JAGVQJ010000128.1 GCA_020051775.1 Calditrichota bacterium
GGAAACCCCCCAGTTATCAGGCAGCCTCAGGCCCCACAAGCGGGGATGATCGCCAGATCCGACGTTGAAATAGAGATCCAGCGCCAGCCTTAAAGGGCGATCCCAATCCAGGTAGGATTCGCCCAGTTGGGAATTCTGCAATAGGACATTGCCGGCGGCGGCTTGCAGAGCCGCCGTGGAACTGCTCGATTTGCCTGTGGCAATCTGATACGTCGCATCTAAACGAGCGGACAATCTTTTCCAGCGCGAGCGCAGGCGCATTTCCAGACCCCGGACGCGAGCGTTGTCTATATTGAAGTACTGATAGTAAGTGGTGCCGCGGTTGAGGTCGCGGATCTGGAAGGCGGTGGCGTAATTGAATAGATCCTTGTAGAAGGCCACTAATTCTATGGTGCGGTCAGCGCTGAAGCGATGTTTCAAGCCCATTTCATAGGCGACAGTGGTGGTCGGATCCAGGTTGGGATTGCCGAAGAGCTGGAAGGTGGACTGCGTACCGCTGCTCAGCTTGGAATAGACGTAGGCGTACTTGGGCCGCTGGCTGAAATGCCCGTAGGAGAGAAACAGCACGTCTCCTTCTGTGATAGGGTGGGAAATACCCAAACGGGGCGACAGGTGCCCCTTCCCACGATAACCTAAGAAATCAAAAGTGTGATCCCAGAACCACTGCCGAGCTTCGTTGGTCATGGATACGCTGCCGGTATCGGATACGGAGCGTTCCACGTAGCGGCCGGGAAACCAGCCGTCGAAGCGCAGGCCGACGTTGGCGATCATCCCCTCGAATTCGATTTTATCCTGCACGTAGAGCGCCATATTGGAGGTGTAGGCGTGATACATATCCCAATCGCCGCCCAGAAGACCTTGCTGCACCCCTAACCAAGGATCGTTGATATGCAGCATCTGGAGTTCGGTGGATTCGACTTCCAGGCCAGCCTTGAACAGATGACGTTTCGTTGCCTGACTCGTTAGATTCCCTTTTAGAGACCAGGTATCGGAGAAATGGTCATGCCAGAAGTATCCGTAACCGACGTCGTAAAGACCGTCGCCGGTATAAGTGACGATGTTGCCCTGGGGATCGGGGTAGTAGAGAATAGGCTGGAGGTCAAACGGTTGTCCTACCACATAGAGAGAATCGCCGTAGCCGAAGCCGCGCGGAGCTGAGTGCACGCGGTTGAAAAAGCGCCCCGCCTGCCATTCCATGAAAGTACGCGCCGACAGAGTTTGAGTCCAGGTGAGGCTGGATTGCAGGCCTTCCCAGGTGAAAGTGTTATAATTATCCAGAATGTTGGTGTAAGCTTCCGGGAAGAAGACGCGATCTTCCACCAGAGGTTGGAAATATCCCTGGTTGATCTGCAAGGACCGGCCATAGGAGAATTGAAGCTTGGTGCGGGGCTTGGGCCACCAGGTGTATTTGCCCAAGGCTGACCAGTTGTTCTCTTCGGCGCGGGCGAACGGTTTCAGGCCGGGGTCATAAGGGATGATCTCAGAAGCGTGAGGCAGGTAGGTATCCGTCAGATAACCGTAACCATTCAGGAAGAATGTAGACTTGCCGGGCAGAACGTGGGCTAACAGCGGGTCAGGGCCGCCGAAGGCAAATTCGCCCGAGCGGGCGTTCTGATTACGGTGCGGCAAGCCGCCCAGGTTGTCGGATTTCAGGATCAACGAGCCGCTGTAGCGGTCGCCGCCCTCGCGTGTCTTGACGTCCACCACGCCCGACATGGCTTGACCGTATTCGGCGTTAAAGCCCCCGGTGATAACTTCCAATTCCTGAATGGCTTCCGCGGAAAGGTAAAGGCCATAACCCTGACCGGAGATGGGGTCTTTGACCGCCAGACCGTCCACCCGGTAGAGGTTTTCGTCGGCGCGACCGCCGCGAATGTGAATCTCATTGTTCTCCTTGGTCACGCCCAATTGGTTGGCGAGCAGATCGTTCACGTCTTCTACCACCGAGGCGGTGACGTCCTGAGCGCTGACGCGCTGGCGGCTGGAGGTGTCGTCCACTTCGATCAAGGGGCGTTCGCCGACTACCACCACTTCCTGACCGGCGGAAAGTACCGTGGGTTGCAGTTTGACGTCCAGTTTCTTCTCGCCCGAGTCCGGAATATTAACGCCGGTGGAAACCTGCTGCGTGTAACCCAGGCAGGAGACTCGCACTTCATAGGCTCCGCCGGGGACGTTCTCGATGCGGAACAGACCCCTTGCATCGGTGGCGGCTCCCAAGGGAGTTCCCGGCAGGCTGATGTTGACACTGAGCAACGGTTCGCCGGTGAGAGCGTCTTTGACCGTGCCGGTGAGGGTGCCGGAAATGGCAGCGCTAATGGGAAGCCAGACAATAATGGCCGCAAGAAGGAGATTTTTCAGGATACCGGTCATATTAGCAGTTTGTTCACCCGCCACGCCCGCCCTGGAAGGGAGGGGATTAATACATTATTTTAGCCCCCTTCAGGGGGGTTTGTTTTAGGTGTTGCCCATCGCTTTAGCGGTGGGTTTAAGTTACCAACCACACCCACCCCTAAAGGGATGGGCTACGTCTATTTAAACCCCCTTAAACGGGGCTATTTACACTTAAGGTCCAAATTCCTCATTCAGTACTTTATCCAGAAATTCCGGCAGGGTGCCGGATCCGTTCAAGAGGTGCAGCGGCACACCGAAAAAGACCAATTTCCAGTCGTCGGTGCGGCGCACGCACATACCCGGCAGACCCGTCCAGGTAGCTCCGGAACCGACGTTGTAGAGTATCTGCCCCTGATCCGAGGCGGCGAAGCCGAAGACTTCGTTGGAGAAGGAGGTGGATAATGCCAGGTCCGGCCAGCCTTCTACTTGGGGTGTGAAGCCATTGGGGGGGCTAACGCGCAGCAGGCCCGATCCATATTGCGAGACGGGAATGATGCCTGAGGTGGTATCCACCTGCAAGGCGGTGATCAGCAGACCGCCCCCTCCAGCCAGGTAGCCGCCGATGGGGCCCATGGCTTCGGTGTAGTGCGAGATGCCATAGAAGGAGAACCAGAGCGCGCGGTCGAAATAATTCAGTGTCGCCAGCACGTCGCCGCCGGAATAGGGCAGTTCTTCGCCCACTTCCCAGACTGAGTATTGCCCCAGCACACCGGTCAAAGTGTCGAAGATGGATTTGTAGAAGTTCAGCACCGTATTACTGCTGTTCAGAGCATAGTCGTCCACGATGAGCAGGTCGCCCACGGGCGCCTGGACTTCCCAGAAGCGGTCGTCGTCATCGGGGAAACGGATGGTGGCGCTTTGTGCTCCGGCGATGTCCTGAATTTTAACGAACATCCGGTGCTGACCGGCGGGCAGGTTCGTCAGGGTAACAGAACTCTGTGCGCCAGTCAGCCCGTTCCACAGGGTATCGCCAGGTAGCGGGTCCAGCGCCCAGAAGCAGGAATCTATCGTCTGATTGCCATCCAAATCCGATACTTCCCAGAAGAAACTGCGCGTGGGGAAGGTTAACACCGTCTGTCCCGGTAAAAGATCAGGATTGGACTGCAAGCGCCATTCCACCAGCGGCGCGGTGTTGCGCACCGGGAAGAGCAGGGAAGCTCCAGCAGGATCGAGCGCACCGGTTGTCCCGGTGGGCGGCATCAGATGAGGAGAGGGAAGTTCTTCCAACTCCAGCCCATATTGCGCCTGTACACCCGTCATGTTTCCCGCCCAGATCAGGCTGTCGCCGGAATCCAACATCCCGGGTTGTGAGCCGACATCCAGAAACGCCTCGTATTCGATATAATCCTGCATGTTGGCGGTGACCACCCCGGGTGCACCCAAAGCCGTGCAAGCCTTGATCATAGCCGGGTAATTCCAGGCAGCGGTGTTGTCGGCGGCTCGTACGGACAAAGTAAATTCATCGTAGGCTGAATCCAGCGGCAGGTAAAAAATGGCCGATTCAGTGGATAGCCAGATGGAATCCTGCAACACGGACCCAGCGCCGAAGAAATCCCAGCGCAGGTAGTAACCGGTGATCCAACCATCGGGATCATTGCCCCACCAGTGCACTTCCAGGACTGAGGCGCTGGTGTCCAGACCGGTCGAGTCCGGGTTCAGGAACAGGTGCGTCACCGGCGTCTGGTTGGCAGACGGGTTATGTCCGCCGCCTGAGGAGCCGTCGGCGTTGGTCGGTTCACGACTGCAACCCGTGAGGAGCACGAGGATCAAGATGTAAAACAGTGTATGGCGCATATTATCACCCGATTTGATCGGGTTCTCGTTTTGAGCCTCCCGAGCGCAAACTCGCGAAGCCGTTTGCGTAGAGAGTGACTGTGTCACTTCAGCATCACCATCTTCCGGCACTCGATGCGGTCTCCAGCTTGCAGACGGTAGAAATACATGCCTGAAGTGGTCGGATTCCCTGAAGCGTCGCGGCCATCCCAGAGGGCGGTGTGTTTTCCCGCCGTCTGCGTGCCTTCGACCAGCACACGTACCCGCTGCCCCATCAGATTGTAGACGACCATGCGGACGTGCTGAGTGGTCGGCAGCGTATAGTCAATGCGTGTGGCGCTGTTGAAGGGATTGGGGTAATTGTCTCCCAACTTGAAAGCAAAAGCTTGCGCGGGTTGAATCTCCTCCACCGCGGCGAAACCGTCGTAGTCATCCGGGTCGCGTAGCGATATTTTGTAGGTTCCAAACGAGTACGTGAAGAAGCCGGTCACGCGGTTGAACGTGGAATACGGTTGGATGCTCTGCCAGAAGGTGGAATCAATGGCCGCAGCGTCGTCGTCCATCAGGCAGGCGCCGGAGCCGTCGTCAATGCTCCAGTCGTACTGATTGACGGAAGTCACGGTCACATTGTTGACCGTAACCAGCACCCCTTCGTACATTTCAGCGGAAGGACTACCCTGCGCGAGGCTGCCGGTAGAGATTACCAATGGAGTGCGCGTCCCTGTACCGGTGATCATAACCGTATCCACGTCAATGATTTTGGTCAATCCACCCCATTTGTAGGTCCATACGGGATCGGCTTCGGTAACCAGGCCGGTGACTTTGACCTGCTGGCCGCGCGTCAACTGATTGCTGATCCAGGAAACGAATGTGCCGGACCAAGGCTGGTCGGCGTCTTGCAGGACGTAAGCTTCATAGCGCGAATAAACCGACGTATCTCCAGTGACCACGCCTTCGACGGTCACGTTATATCCTTTGAAGGGGCTGTTTTTCGAGGGCCAGGGAGTGGCCTGGAGATCCTGCATGGAGAGCACGCTGCCGGTCGTCACCGGGTAACAGAACATCTCAAAACTGGTATCCGGGGGTTCCAAACCGACATAGCCGGAATCGTCTATCGCTCGGATGAAGTAATCCACCCAATTGCCGGGGTTCTGCACGGCGTCGGGGATTTCGCCCGACCAGTAACCGTTGGAATAAAACAGCGGTTCCTGCTGGAAGGCGCCGCCGTTCACCCGGTAGTAGACCGCAGCGGATTCCACCAAAGAGTTGTCCACGATCTGGCAGGTGATTTCCACCGGATCGGCTTCGTGCGGTACACCCGGGCCGCGAGTGCAATTTAAGACGTCGGGCGGGCCGGAACCGATGACGATATCAGACAGGTAGAGCGGTTCGATTTTATAGGTTGTGGAATCGGTGTAGTATCCGTAATGGTGATACACCCAACCGCGAATCTGCTGGATGGAAGTGCCCATGGGTGGGCGGATGAAGTTGTTGAGCGAATCAGAGTCATCGTCTATGGAAACTGAGCCTGAGCCATCATCCACTTTCCATTCATTAAAAGGCAGGTTGTTGGCGGTGACGACACAATTCTGCACCTTGACCGTCACCGTTCCCCACTGTTCAGCGGTGGTGGGCCAGCGCAGGTCGCCGGTGTTGACGACCGGTTCAGGAGGAACGGCAGAAGGCGATCCGATCCAGTATTCGATCGGTTCGGTGATGAAGATTTCCGTCATGCCCGAGGGGGAGGTGAAATATTCCGACACGCGCCCCGTCACGCGCACGGAATCGCCCTCGAAGAGTGTGGGGAAGGCGGAGGAGTCGGGATCATAGGAGAGCACAGAGGACCAGGGACCGCCGTGCACGTCTTGGAAGTTGAATTTGACGCCCGCTCCGGCATAAGACAACCCCGTGGGCATGGTGACGATGCCGATGATTTCGACCGTATCGCCGGTGGCGTAGGAAGAGTCTCGCAGAGCGATCAGGTCGCTCTGCCGCACCTGCTGCACCCATTGCAACGTGCGGAGACGGCCCGGTAGGGTTATATCGAACGTCAGGCGCGGTTCCAATTTGAAGCCACCGGAAAGGTAATCCACGACCCCGACCACCGATCCAATTTGTTGATTCAGTTCCGGCCAGAAGTACCATTCGGCAGCGTCGTCAATGCGGCAGACGCCGGAACCGTCATTGACCTCGAATTCACCGTTGCCGGCGCTGGGGTTGGTGACGGACACGTTGGCCACCTGGAGCAAACACCCTTCATTGGCTTCCATCGCCAATGATCCCGTGGTCACCAGAAACGGTGAGTAAAGAGGATTGTGGCTGGAGAGGATCTGGAAGGCGGTGACATTCTGGATGACTGTCATGCCGGATATTTCAGCCACCGTGCCGCTCAGTGTGACCTCGTCGCCTTGGGCAACCGCCCGGCCGGGATCATTGACGCGGATGCCGGTCCAGGGGGGAGCAGCGTCCTGCACGAAGTAGTAATCTCCGCCGAAAGCATAAGACTCCGCCGTCACCAGTCCGGTGATGGTGACAACCTGTCCCGCCAGCGGAGATTCCCCGCCGGGGGAGGTCGTATATTGGATGTCTTGGATGGGGGTGGCGTAAACCGTGCCGGTGGTCAAGATCAATGCGCCGAGAATAAATAGCGCTTGTTTCATATTGAACCTCATCGAGCTTTCCCAGGAATGAATTCCTGGGCTATATTGTTTCGGTCCACTAAAGTGGACGCTCATATTTCTGTGCTCCCCGCTCCCTACTTAATCACCATAAACGTCCCTGTCTTCACCTTTTTCGTATCCTTGTCTTCAACGGAGTACATATACAATCCGGTGGCGATCTCCTGGTTGTCCTGGTTTAAAAGATCCCAAGCGTGAATGCCTCCGGCGAAAACTGCTTCCCCACCGGAAAGCAGGTTGACATCCTGCCCGGTGTAGGTGGCGGCGTCATGCTGGATGACGTCCACCAGATCTCCGGCCAGCGTGAAGATGCGGATTTCGGCGCGAGCAGGGAGGTATTGAAACCAGATCATCCGCTGGCTGGCTCCGGGGCCGTCCCAGGCGGCATGGACCCGATAAGGATTGGGGTAGACGCCAATCCGATCCGAAGGCGGCGTGCCGGGATAAGCCTCGACCTGATTTTCCAGCGGCGACGATTCCAGGCTGGGCAGGTTGTTGGTCGGATTGCCCCGGTCATAGGCCGTGACGGCGTATTCGAGCGGCCAGCCGTTCAGCACGCCGCTGTCGGTGAAACAGTATTGGTACCAATAACCGTCAATCAGAATCGAATCGGCCAACTGCACGGCGGAAAAGCCGGTGTTGAAACCGATTAACGAGGTATCGGGGCTATTGGGTTCCAACACGTAATCGAGATCATATTGAGCTAAAAGGGTGTAATTTTCCTGCAACTGCGCCGTTTTCGGCGAAGAGTAAACTCGGTAGCCTTCGAAATCCTTCTGACCGGTCAGGGAATCAAGAGCCGTTTCCGGCGTTCGATCCCAGTACAGGCGCACCATGCCGTCCGCCGGGACGACCGCCAGACGCGGCGAAGGGGGCGGCTTGGGGAACACGTAATGATCCAACTGGCCGTTGCCGTTGATGTCTTCACCCGGGTCCAGGAAACCGTCGCCGTCGGCGTCTTCACCGTTATAGATGGTCTGTGCCCAGCCGGCGTTCAGCAACAGGTTGGCGCGGCGCGCGGGCACATCGGTGGCATAGTTGCCTGCCCAGCGCCCGCCGACGATGGCGAAAACCGCCTGCGCGGAATCGCCTGGAGCCAGCGTTTCAAAGGGACCGCAGGATAAAAACAGCATCCAGCTTTCCGTGGCCGAGGCCGGGTTGACGGGCACGCCCTGGGCATTGTATCCGGGGATGGCAGCGTAGTTGCCCGGCGTAGACATCTTCTGGTAGCGTTCCTGGTCATTGGTGGGCATGACCCAGTCGGGGTATTCCAGCGATGAGGAGGTGTTCCAGGGCCACTGGCGGTAATAGACACCGAAGGAATCGGCTTTACTTTCGCCGCCCAAGACAGTGACGCCCAGGTAACTTTCCGCCCAGCCATCGTCGCCGTTTTCGTCGAAGGAGATGGCGACCTTCTGATCAGGTGTCTGCACGAAATTGTTCAGGTTGTCGTACCAGTTCCAGCGTCCGCCGGGGCCGCCACCGGGTTCAAAGTTGGTATAGTTCATATTGCCGACAGAGGCATCGAACCACAAGCCTACATACAGACCTTCCAGGGGTGTGGATTGCAAGTTGGATATGGTGAAAGCGAGAATGGAAAAGGCGTCGGCGTAGGGGTAGTTCCAGCAGTATACTTCCTGGCGCACAGCAATGCCCAGGGGGTCATGATCGGGGATGGGGATAGTCGTTCCGGGAAGGTAAGTAGCCGTATCGGTGAATGTGCAGAACAAATCCTGATGCGAGATGGCCGCGGGATCAAACAAGGGCGAAGTCAGGATGCTGGACCGGGTGCGCACGCTGTCGGCTTCGCTGGCGGTGTTGGTGAATTCCAACCCCGGTTCCCCCGCGGAAAAAGCCCCGTCTTGGATGCCAGTGGTAACACGCTCGATTCCACCGCGGATACCTCCTACCCATAAACCGCCATACGAGAAATGTTCCACCTGTTCCTGGAGCAGGTTGGATTGCAGCTTGTACAAGCAGGAGGGTTGCCCTAAGGTCATGTATGCTGCATCGAAGGTGCGCCCGAAGACGCCGAAATTGGTCACGGTCAAGCCCAGGTTGCCTTCGCTGGTAAAATGCCAACTGTCATCGGCGGCGGTGTGGCGCACAGGGGCGCCGGATTTGCCGTCACGGACGGGGCTTTGGGCGCGCAGAGTTACCGCGCAAACCAGCAAGACCAGGATCGGTATGAACCTAAGGGATGCCATGATGTCGGGAAACCGGATTGTCCTCGGGGAATCTTTTCAATTATACTAAGTGTAGCAGCGCCAATCTGCTCCATAATATAAGACAAAGGAATGTTAGATGAAAGTTAAAAGTGGAGATTGAGTCAAATCAAATGACCATTTGAACGTATCTCTTATCACACATGTATCGATACCTAATTGCAATTAAGTCAAGGAGATATGATGATAGTTCGGAAAATTATGGTTTTAGCGACAGTGGTTCTGCTGGTGGCTTCGGTCAGTATAGCCTGCGGCAACAAGAGCGGAAATGCCAGTTCTGCGATGGCCGCAGTGACGTTGACAGGCCAGATCGTAGATGCCAACCAGTTTGTCGTCCAGAAGGCCGGCTGTTCAGATCAGGCAGGATGCGGCGACAAGGCCAACATGCAAGCCAAGATAGCCTTTTACAACGACGCTGACAAGCAGTTGTATTTCATTCGCACCACAGAACAGGCAAAACCCGCGTACAAACTCGCCGATTTTCTGGCCAAGCGCGTGGAGATCACCGGGGTAGTGCAAAACAGCACCGATTCCCGCAGCGTGCAAATCCAGTCCATCAAGGAATTGAAAGAGAGCGAAAAAATCTCGCAGCTCAGATAAAAGATAAACTCGTGTGATCACACCAAGTTAATATTGGAAAGTGTAGGGGCGTTCAATTGAACGCCCCTACATGTTATTTTCCCAAATGGGATTGCTTCGGGACTTCGTCCCTCGCAATGACAAATCAGCAGACTTCTGGGACAGCCTTTTTTATTCTAAAATGATTCTTCCGTCGGGGCGGGAGCTTACGATCCCGGCCTGACTGAAAGCTTTTAAGGCCAGTTCGCGGTCCGTCCAGCCGGTATCGGTGATTTCGCGGTCGCCCAGGGGGAAACCGAAGAATTTATCCGGGTGGCCGGCGACATATTCATTGGTAATGATGAGGTATTGACGGGCGCTATCCACCGGGGCGGCGCCGATCGTCATTTCCAACACTTTGCCGGAACTGCGCACCGCGCGGTAACGCAAGCCTCCGACTTGGAGCAGGTCGCGACCGAATTGAGCCTGGTAAGCCGCCACGCGTCCCAGCTCCGCGCCGGACATGCGCAAACTCACTAAGCGATTACCGAAAGGGTGCAGTTCCCAGAGGTCACGCGCTTTGACCGGCCCGGCGGGCAGGTCGCGGCGCAAACCTCCGGAATTGAGCAAGGCTATCTCGGCTCCTGTAAAGCGCAGCATGGCGTCAGCGGTCCAGTCACCCACGTTGCTATCGCCGTCGTCGTTGCGAACCCAGGGTTCGATCAGAGTTCCCAACACTGTGTCCAAGGCTGCGGCGACAGTTTCTTCCAGGCTGTCCACCAGAGCTGCGACTTCAGGATGAAGGCGCAGTGAATCAGTCTCCACCAAAAGCAGTTTCCCCGTCGCCTGCGTAATTCGATTATCAACCGTATCCACCAAGGCCTGGAACACTCCCAGGTATTGCCCCTTGCTGCCTGCCTGAAGGATATAGACGCCGCCTTCCCGTTGCGGTTCGAACAAGGTGGCGTGGCGGTGGCCTCCCACGATGACGTCCAGCCGGGGGCAGGCCTTGGCCAGGCGAATGTCCTCCTCGACACCCTGATGCGTCAAGGCGATCTGCACGTCGGTGACGTTATCCAGCGAATCCAGCAGACGGTTGACGATGGGGGCGGGATCTTCGGACTTCAGACCGGGCATGGATCCGGGCAACACTGAATTCTTTAAGGAGCGCAGAATGACTCCGATTAATGCCACTTTGACGCCATTGCGGTCCAGGATCAGCCCCCGGTTGGGAACGATGGGGACGATAGAGATGCGGTTGTTCTCTGCCAGAGTGTGGTAGTGCTCATGCTGTACTACCTGCAGATAAAACAGCCTTGTCGCCAGAAGTGCGAAGGCAAGCAGA
>JAGVQJ010000100.1 GCA_020051775.1 Calditrichota bacterium
CCGATCTTTGAGAAGTAAGTACTTAAAAATAATGCAATAATTAAACGGCGCTCTCAAATCGAGAGCGCCGTTTAATTTTACAATTTCATTAGTATCAGAAGTATACTATCCCTTTTTACGTTTTAACCGGGCTTCTCTTCGCATTGCTGCTTCTTCAAAGCGGCGTTTTTCGTCGGCTGTGTCCGGGATCGCGGCGGGGATAGGAGTCGGTTGGCCGTTCTCGTCAAAAGCGACGAAGGTGAAATAGGCCGAAGCTGTTTGTCGCCGTTGGCCGGTACGCAGGTTTTCGGCAAAAACCTTCACTCCCACTTCGAGTGAAGTGTGAAATACGCGATTGACCGCGGCTTTCAAGACGACCAGCTCGCCGGCGTGGATGGGGGATAGGAAGGAGAGCGAATCCACCTCGGCTGTGACGACAGTTCGTCCGGTGTGCCGGCGAGCCGCAATGGCGCAGGCCACGTCCATCAGGTGCATGACCTTGCCGCCTAAGATCGTACCCAGGTTGTTGGTATCATTGGGCAGCACCAATTCGGTCATTTCGGTGATCGAATCAGAGACGTGCTTGGGGGTAATCGCAGGAGTGCTCAAATCGTCGTCTCCGGATCGAAGCTCTCCATATAATGCACTATCCTCTGCAGGAAACGACCCGCCATGGCGCCATCAATCAAGCGGTGGTCATACGTAAGACCGAGATAGAGCATGGGGCGCACGGCGATCGCGTCGCCTTCCAATACGATTGGGCGTTTCTTGATCGCGCCCACCCCAAGGATGGCCACATTGGGTTGATTGATGATGGGTGTACCGAAAAGGTTGCCGAAGATGCCGGGATTGGTCATGGAGAAGGTTGAACCTTGCAGTTCATCCACCGTGATACGTTTGGTGCGGGCCCGTTCGGAGAGATCGTTGACGGCTCGCGCCAGCGCCAGTAAATTCATCGCGTCGGCTCCCTTGATCACGGGAACCACCAACCCGTTTTCCACCGCCACTGCCACCCCGAAATGGACATAGTGTTTGACGATAATATTCTCACCGTCCAGGGAGGCGTTGACATAAGGGAATTCCTTCAAAGCTTTTATGGCGATTTCGACGAGAATGGGAGTGTAAGTCAGCTTGAAGCCTTCGCGCTCCTCGAAGGCCTTTTTGCGGGATTCTCGCCACCGTACGATGTTGGACATGTCCACTTCGGATACTGACGTGACGTGCGGGGAAGTCTGTACCGATTTGAGCATGTGTTCGGCAATCCGTTTGCGCATATTGGGCATGGGGATGACTTCTTCTCCGATACCTGCGATGGGTGGAGACTCCGGTGACCGAAACGCTGGCGGCGTTTTAGTTTGTGGTTGCGTGACGACGGGTTGAAGCGGAGTCGCCGCTGGTCGTGGCTGCACCGGCTGAGGCTGAGGTTTACCGGATCCGCGCCTTTCGATGTAATCCTGAAGGTCTTTCTTCGATACCCGACCGCCTGCGCCACTGCCCTGGATGGAATCCAATTCCCTAGCGCTGATACCCTGTTCTTCTGCAATTTTCTTCACCAGAGGTGAATAGAACCGACCCTCCGTCTGGGTTTCCGGCCCTTTAGTCTCATGCGCACGCTTCACTATTCTGACTTCCGTCTCCGCTGTGCCATAGGGCACGGCTGGGACTGTCGGTGCGACCTCAGCCTGCTCGGTCTTTTCGACGGCAGGCTTGCCACCATCTTCAGATGAGTGAGCAACAACTTTTGCCTGGCTCTCTTCGGTTTCGATGACCGCGATGGGCTTGCCGATGGGAACCGTCTCGCCCTCCTGGGCCAAGATCTCGACCAGAATCCCCGAAGCAGGGGCCGGGATCTCCGAATCAACCTTATCGGTGCTGATTTCCAGGATGTTTTCATCCCGTTCAACTTTGTCACCCGTTTTTTTCAACCACTTGGTGATGGTGCCTTCAGCCACGCTTTCACCGAGCTGGGGCATGACTACGTTAACCTTCATGGCAATACTCCCTTGAGTTGCGCGTTATCAATATGCCAGTCCCGATCATACGTCGGTTACTTCACCGCTGGAAAGCGCACGATCCGTGAAAACTCGCGCCACCACTTCCTCCAACTGACGTTCCAGATTTTGTTTGTGCACGAGTTCCTCTTTAGCCAACCGCAGGAACAGCTCCTTTTCCATGCGATTGCAGGAGCGATCATGGGCGATGAGATAAAAGTGGTAGGACGAGTCTTCTTTCCGTATGGCCATCTCCAGAATTTCTCGCATGGAAGTCAATTCACTGATATCGTTGGTCAGGGACTTTAAATCCACAAGCCGGTCCGACATTTTCGCCTCCGCTTGAACTTTTCGATTTATATGGCTTGCTCGCTTCATAGACCTAAATCTCCAATCACTTTAACAGGACAAGGCGGCTGGTCAGCAACCGGCTACCGTCATGCAACCGGCATAGGTAAACCCCGGCGGCGACCGGTATACCCAAGGCATCGGTGCCGTCCCAAGTGAACGCGCCGGATTCACCGGCGAGTAAATGCCGGGAGAAATTTTTAACGTCCTGTCCCTGCAGGTTGTAAATTTTCAGACTGAGATCCGTTAATCCCGGACAGGAATATTTAATCGTTACGTCTGAATTGAACGGATTAGGGTAACTCTGTAAGTTGAACTGTTCCGGCTGTTTACCTGGTATTTCTGGCCTTACTCCTACGATCATTCCCTCAAATGAAAAGCTGTTTGGTCCTCCATAAACGCCCATATCATTGCGCAACCCACCCTGAGAGGGCCACATTGCCCAACCCGGATTCAGTGGATTTTCGGGATCGAAATAGACCGCGCCTGGGTCACCGGCGTCAATGCAATCTGAAGTATCCGCAAGGTAAAAGTAAAGGGGATCCGAGAAATCGGGGTTATCGTCAATGTTGCCGGTGCCGGGATATCCGCCTTCTATATCGCTGTAACTCGGCTGCGTTCCCACCTGGCTGTAGATCTCGAATACGCCGGTGTTCCCCCAGATGATGGAATTGCGCACTTCCGGCGATCCCGCAAAGATGGCCATGCCACCGGCGATAGAGCCGACCGCCGGTGATTGATTGTACACGATAGTGTTGTTGATTAATTGCGCGGCGCCGGTGGTGCTGTTACCATTGATCCAAATCCCACCACCGCCGAAATAAGCTGCGGCGGAGGTATCGTAGGCGATGAGGTTGTTCCTGACCACAGCCCCCGTGAAGTTCAAGACCAGACCACCACCGTACAAACCATAATTTTGCACGATCAGGTTATTTTCTATCCGGGGATTGCCATCACCGCAGCGTAACCCTCCGCCGCCGGCGTGGTTCGCGGGCAAGCCTGACAGATTGATGGCTTGATTCTGGATGATCTTGTTAAACCGAATACGCGGAGAAAGATAGGCGGTTAAAACGCCACCACCCTCGCGATAAATGCCTGCCCCATGCTCATCCAACCACTTCGTACCGGAACCACCGATAAGTGTCAATCCAATCAAAGCAGCAGAAGTATCCAGGGAAGTGGAAGAGGTGGGACTGGTGATCAACACACAACTACCAGTATCGGGATGAACCGGTTGACTGCCGTTGATCACAGTCATACCAATATAATCAGTGTTCCCGGTCAGTAAAAAACGGCTGGCGACGGTGATCCCTTTCGCCCTGAAGTTGATGTTTTCGAGGTAGGTGCCTGGTTCAACTAAAACCGTGTCACCGATCGCCGCTGCGTTGATTCCGGTCTGGATGGTGGGTTGATCGGTCGGAACGTAAATGATGGCTGCATTTACCTGAATGACCGTCAGGGAGCAGCAGAAGAGGATGAAAGCAAGCCGTCTATTCAGCATGTTGATGCCTCCGTCGGTTTCTTGTTTTCGAGATGGGATATTTCCCATTCAGCTTACACCGGGAACATTAATACTCGAGCAACTCGCGAAGCGCTGTTAGCACCTTTTCCTTGTTTGGGAGGAATACTTCCTCGAGAACTGGCGCATAGGGCACGGGTGTATCCAGCGAAGTGACCCGAACGATGGGCGCTTCCAAGAATTCGAAGGCGTGTTGGCTGATATGTGCAGCCCATTCACCGGCTAAACCCCCGGTTTGGACGTCTTCGTGGAGCAGCATGACGCGGTTGCAGCGCTTTACCGAATCAATGATGAGATCCTTGTCATAAGGCTGCAAACTGCGTAGATCCAGGACTTCCACTTCAGCGCCCTCACCGGCTAGAACTTCGGCGGCGTCTAAAGCTGTGTGCACCATAGCGCCATAAGTGATGATCGTGGCGTCGCGTCCTTCTCGCTTGATATCGCCTTTGCCGATGGGGACGATGAAATCGTCATCAGGCACGTCTTCCTTGATGCGTCGGTAGAGGTATTTATGCTCGAAGTACAAGACTGGATTGTTGTCTCGAATGGCGGCCTTCAGCAGACCTTTCGCATCGTAGGGTGTGGAAGGCGCGACTACTTTCAGACCGGGGGTATGGACGAACCAGGCTTCCGGATTGGTGCTGTGGAACGGCCCGCCGTGCACATTGCCGCCGGATGGGCAACGAATCGTCATGGGGACAGCATAGCCGGTGCGATAATGCATTTTAGCGCAGATATTCACCACCTGGTTGAAACCGGTGGTAATGAAGTCGGCAAACTGCATCTCCGCCACCGGACGCATTCCGGCCATGGCGGCGCCAGCGGCGGCTCCGATAATGGCGGATTCGGAAAGCGGAGTATCCACGACTCGCTCCTCGCCGAACTCTTCCAAGAAACCTTGGGTGACTCTAAAAGCTCCGCCGTATATGCCGACGTCTTCGCCCATGATGAATACGTCCTTGTCGCGCTTCATCTCCTCGCGTAACGCATCTGTAATGGCTTGAATGTAGGTTATGGTGGCCATAATATTTCCTTTAAATCGGTGTTCGAGGCAAGCTAGGAGGACAGACATTCTTGTCTGTCCTTATCCCTTTTAATTCAGTCAGGCAAGAATGCCTGACCTCCATGTGGAAAATCAGTTCTCGGTTCTCGGTAATCGAATTACGGCGCATAGACGTCCTGCGACGCCCAAGCAGGATCCGGCCCCGGTGCATTTTCCGCGAACGTCATGGCTTCTTCGACCTCTCCGTTGATGCGTTGTTCCATTTTTTGGAGCGCGCCTTCATCCACCGTACCCTTCTCCAACAAGAAGGCGGTGAAGCGTTCAATGGGATCGCGGTGCGACCATTCGTCCAGCAGTTCCTTGGGGACGTATTTGTGGTCGTCATGCTCGGAATGACCGCGCATGCGCATGGTGACGGCCTCAATCAAACTGGGGCCATTTCCGGCCCGCGCATGTTGCACGGCCTTATGGACAGTTTCCGCGACTTCCAGCACGTTGTTACCGTCAATGTGGTAACCGGGAATGCCATACCCTAAAGCACGATCAGATAAGTTTTTACAAGCGTATTGTTTCTCGTTGGGAGTCGAATAGGCGTATTGGTTATTTTCCAGCATGAGGATGAAAGGCGCTTTGATAACTGCGGCAAAGTTCAAGCCTTCATGGAAGTCCCCTACCTGCGCGCCGCCATTGCCGATGTAGTTGATGGCGATTCCCTTAGTTCCGCGCATTTTCAGCGCCCAAGCCCATCCGACCGCTGGTGGAATCATCGCTGACAGGTGGCTGATCATACCGACGATGTTGTGCTCCGGATCAGTGAGATGGATGTTGCCGTCTTTGCCTTTGGTGGGGCTGCACGCCTTATTCAAATATTGGCAGAAATAAGTCCGCGGACTCATGCCAAAGGTGAACATGGCTCCCAGGTCGCGAATTAGTGGGAAAAGCGCATCCCCTTTACTATGGTCGAGGGGATAAGCCGATCCCACCGAGGTGGCCTCCATGCCCGTTCCCAGGTACACTCCACCCACCACTTTGCCTTGACGGTAAAGCTTGACAATGCGGTTTTCGGAGGCTCGCGTTAATTTCATGTAATAGAGTAATTTGGGGTAATCTGCCTCCGTCAAACCCTCATATTTGCGATTAGTGATGTTGTGCGGATAGCGGGCGACTTCGGCAACTTCTGTCTCGGTTCGATTCTTAGGCACGATTGTTCTCCAGAATCATATCAGGGTGAGCGTTGTGTTCGAATACATGGTTGATTTCCTCGGCTGCCAGGAGCGCAGTCACTTCTAATGTTGGAGATGAACCCAACTCCCGGGCGAGGGATGTGACCCGCGCGTCACGCAGGCCGCATGGGATGATCAGATCGAAAGCGGAAAGATCAGTATTGACGTTCAAGGCGAAACCGTGGTAGGTGATCCAGCGGCTGATTTTCACTCCAATGGCCGCAATCTTGCGATCCTCCACCCACACGCCGGTGCAACCGGCCAGGCGCCCTCCAGTGATACCCAGTCGAGCGAGAACGCGGATCAAAACTTCTTCCAAATCCCTCAGGTAGTGAATGACGTCCATGCGGTCGGGCTGCAAATCAATAATGGCGTATCCCACTAATTGTCCCGGCCCGTGATAGGTGACGTCTCCGCCCCGATCCGCTTCCACCACTTCCACGCCCAGTGCTTTCAATCGTTCCACCGGCGCCAGCAGGTTTTCAGGATGAAATCCACGTCCCAGCGTGATCACCGGAGGGTGTTCAAGCAGCAGCAGTTGGTCGGGAATCTCTCCGGCTACGCGGCGGTTCCAGAGATCCCGTTGCATCTGATACGCCTCGTTGTACGGTATTCGGCCCAAATAGTGGGACTGGATCATGGGTTTTTAATTTTCAGCCGTCAGCGATCAACTTTCAGGGACAGCAATAATTATTTCGTGGAGCAGATTGTTGTGGCTTTTGTCCGGGAATGAATTCTGGCGCAGCCACCACTGCGTGGCCGGACTACCCTGTTTTAGTCCAATAAATGGGACGCAAACCAAAACATCCGTCAGCTGACGGATAGAATCAAGGTAACCCGGAAATTCATTTCCGGGTCAAGATCATGGGAATTATATATGTATCGCCCGTCCCATCGCTCCCAAGGCTGCTTCCATCACGGCTTCGGCAAGGGTGGGGTGGGCATGGATCGTGTTGGCGATGGATTCCGGGATACCGCCGTGGGTCTGCGCCAGGCCCAGTTCGGCGATCATTTCGGTGGCTTCTGCGCCGACGATGTGAGCGCCCAGCAGTTCGCCGTATTTGGCCTCGAAAATCAGCTTGACCAATCCTTCGCGTTCGCCGATGGCTGTGGCCTTGCCGATGGCAGAGAAGGGAAACTTCCCGATCTTATAATTAAATCCCAATTCTTTTGCCTTGGCTTCTGTCAATCCCACTGAAGCCACTTGCGGCTGGCAGTAGGTGCAGGAGGGCACGGTGCGGGGATCGAGGCGATGCGTTTTTTGACCGGCCATGTTTTCCACGGCGATTATCCCTTCATGAGAGGCGGCGTGAGCCAGCATGGGCGCACCGATTACATCGCCAATAGCCCAGATACCCGCCACGTTGGTTTGATAAGCCTCACCCGCCTTGATGAAGCCTCGATCGGTTTCTATATTCAGACCTTCCAGACCCATATTATCAGAGTTAGCTTGCACCCCCACGGCTATTAGACAAAGTTCACCTTCCCAGGTCTGCGGTCCCTTTTCGGTTGTACCATGAACCGTGATCCCAGTATCGGTTTTGTCAACTTTCTCCACTTTGGCGTTGGTGAAGATTTTGATGCCCGCTTTCTGGAAGGATTTGTGCACGACCTCAACACCTTCGCTATCTTCCAGCGGCAGAATCTGGGGTAACATCTCGATCAGGGTTACTTGCGTACCGAGAGTGTTGTAAAAGTAGGCGAATTCCACGCCGATGGCACCTGCGCCGATGATGATCAGCGATTTCGGCTGCTGCGGCAGGGACATGGCTTCGCGATAGGAGATCAGTTTTTTACCGTCCAGTTCCAAACCGGGCAGATTTCTGGGGCGTGCGCCGGTTGCGATCAGAAAACGCTGCGAATTGACCGAGGCGGTCTCCTTACCAGAGGCATCGAAAATTAAAAGAGTCTTATTATCCTTGAAACGACCTATGCCGCTGAAAATTTCGACCTTGTTCTTCTTCATGAGAAAGCCGACACCCTTGGAGAGGCGGTCGGCCACCTGGCGGCTGCGCTTGATGACGGCGGGAAAATCAACGCTGATTTCTCCCGTCTTCAAGCCGAATTCCTGTGCCCGGCGCATCTGGTTAAGAACGTCGGCGGATTTAAGGAGCGCTTTAGTCGGGATGCAGCCCCAGTTCAGGCAGATGCCGCCCAACGCCTCGCGTTCCACAATGGCGGTTTTCAAGCCCAATTGCGCAGCGCGAATTGCCGCCACATACCCACCCGGGCCCGACCCGAAGACGACGAGATCGAAATTTGTATTATCAGGCATATTGAATAATCTCCGGTGTAGCTTGTGAAATTAGCCTCTAAAGAACTTATACGCTATACGGTGGAGAAGCAAGGGATATTTGCCTTACTTCAACAACAATGTTTTCCTGACAGCCGTGAACTTGCCCGCTTGCATTTTGACGAAGTATAACCCCGAGGAAAATTTTAATCCATCAAATACTATCTGATGCGCTCCGGCCTCCCAGCGGCCGTCCGATAAAATAGTAACCAACCTACCTGATGTATCCCATACCGTCAAACGAACGTGACTCGAAAACTGCAACTCGAAACTCACGACAGTGGACGCATTAAACGGATTGGGCCGGTTCTGATACAAATGAAATCCTTTTGGTCCCGGATCAATTTCCTGCGGTAGCGCGCCCAGCAGAGAGTGAGCCGTCAGCAGCAGGTTATCCACACCCAATTTATAACCGGAGCTGGCAGGGTTTTTATTAGCGACTTCATAAATGATTAAATGATTGCGCGCGTCGAGGTAGAGTGATCCCAGTTCAATGCGCGAGCTACGAGTCAATGTGGCCGCCGGTGCATAAAGATCCACGGCTTGGCCAAGCGCCTGTCCGTTCACCTTTAGAAGCAGCATTCCGTAATCGGATCCTTTGGTGAAATAGGCTGATACGTCGTATGAATCGCTTACCGCCACCGTCATCCCCTGACTGAAATAATCCCCCACGCCATCGGCGTCGAACTGCTCCTGAGTCTGGTTGCTCCACATTTCGCCGAACCCAATCATCGGCATGACATAAACGCTGTCATGTGTTGAGAATGTAGTCACCGGCAATAATTCAGCCTCAAACATATAGGCGGAGGAAGTTCGAGATGAAGCTTCGTCAGAGGGGTCGCCCAGGTTGCCGGAGAAATCTACGGCTCGAACCAGGTAGTAGTACCAGGTGCCGGGAATTAATCCCGTATCGGTGAAAATCGTAAGCGGTGTTTCTCCAATGAAGTACTGTG
The DNA here is from genome assembly GCA_020051775.1 of Calditrichota bacterium. Lineage (GTDB taxonomy): Bacteria > Electryoneota > B3-LCP > B3-LCP > B3-LCP > JAGVQJ01. The sequence continues at coordinate 9,310 of JAGVQJ010000100.1, forward strand.
AAGTCGGTTGAACACCGGGATTGGTGCCGCGATAGAGGCGATAATGGGCTACTCCATTGTCGTCAGTGGAAGCTTCCCATGTTAATCCTAACCTCGATCCATCTTCCAGCGGATCCACTATTAATCCCGTTACTCGAGAGGGAGGAGCAATGTCCGGTCGAGGTGGGATATGCGAATAAACCTGGTAACGATACTCGCTCCAACCCTGGCTGCCTGATTGGCTGGCCAGATTGATTTGCAATTGTGTCAATCCCTGCGAGTAGGGGGCTTGAATTTCAAAAACCGATTGACCCCAACGCTTGAAATAATTGTAATCTGGATCGGACCACAGGCCGACGCTGTCTCCATTGACCCGTACTATTACAGCTTGAGGGAAGATAGAAGCATCCTTCAATCGCACCAGACGCACGCCGCGATTGGTGGGATCCACATTGATTGTGAAAGACGAGGAGCCAAAAATGGTGCGTCCCGCGTCGGTAAAATACTGGTCATCCCAGGTTCCGGGAAAGGAGTAGGTATGCGATTGCGACGTCTGTCCACCTTGTGCGGTGTATGTATGTGCTTGTTCGCTGGAGGGGTCGCCCACCTCCAACTCATCCGACCAAACCAAGGCGATTTCCGGCCGGCCGTAGGAGTAAATGACTGAGCTGTATGTCAAGGGTGTGACATTGCGGTTGCCATGTTCAGCCCGCAAGCTCAATGCGCTTCCAAAAGGAATCAAATCGCCCAGGAAGAATCGGTAGGCGCAGACTTTGTCTTCGGCAGAATTTTGAATGAACGGAGCACCATGTACGGGCTTGGAGAATGCGCTTCCGGTGAAGTAGTTTCCGGCATTGACGTCGCCGTCGAAATCAGTGCCCTGCATCAAAGGGTAAGCCATGCCATCGGAGTACATTCGCAGGTCGCCATGCAGATAACTTGGTCCGGCTGAAGAGATCAGAGTAACCGACATACCGGCCAATTGACCGTGCCCGGATAGCTCACCCAGAACTAATTCCTGGGCTGGCTCTGAAACTGAGTACGGTTTTTGGATTGCGCAGAAATATCCGCTTTCCTCAGGGTACGGTTCACCTTTATAAGTTACAGTATAATTCACGCTTACGGAGATCGAGAAGGAGGTATTGTATAATTCGATTCTCGCGCTCTGCCAGAAGGGCATAGGAAAGTAACAGTAATATTGGTTGTTTTGCACGCCCAAGGGCAGCCCGGCTACCGGGGTCATTCCCTGTGTATTGGCGAAAAACGCGCCTATGGGGCTATCCACCTGGGGCAGGGAGGCATCGTCCCAGGTACAGCGCAACCTCAGAGATTGCAACACGCTCAATGTGGAAGGATTCAGATTCAGGAGCAGCCCCGTGATGCTCCCCGATCCTGAATGCGTGAAAATAGCTTGAGTTTGATTCGGTGCTACAACCATGTTTCCCGATGAAGTGAGGTTACCGAAAGGGTCTTTCGGGTCAGTTCCGGTGTTCGACCATTGCTGCAGGATACTATCGGGAATCACCGCAGAATAGGGCGCTATCGGAGTGCCAGGTGGGTACTGATGATAAGTGATTTGATGCGGTAGGGTGCCATCCACCAGAGCGATCTTCAAGTGACGCACATAGGGGAGAGGGAGATAACAATAATTACCTCCAGAGGAAGACGATCCATTCCCTACTAAGGGCGTACGGAAGTTCTGGAAATTGCCATTAAACAAGTTTGCAATAGTGGTGCTGATGGTGGGATCGGCTTGGTTGTCGAAGTAAATCTTGATCAGACGATTGGGTGCTTCCACAACGTTGCGGATCCAAAGGCGATAAACGCATCCGGGGCCGTCTTGATCGAAAATAACGAATAAAGAGTCCTGCTGGTAGAGAAAACTGGATCCATCGTCATCTCCTCCCGTTGGGTCGGCGCTGGACACTTGGCCGCAAATCACACCTTCGCGGTAGATCGGCCAGTTTTCCACCTGTTGCAACGTCTGATTCCCAGTCGGCCACTGTGCCAGAGCATTCGTTGAAAGCAAAACAATCCAAGTCAGGCAGGAGATTATTATTTTCAATTCGCTTTTCCCGATCATCGGTTTATACAATAAGGTGGTTGCGCAGAAATTCTTCGCGGTCAAAGGTTTTCAAAGTCCTGGTATTCATCATAAGCTCACGAATCTGCGGCAAAGCCTCTCGAGCTGCCGATTCGCCTTCTTCGATCAATCCATCCAGCCGATGAAAATCGGACCATTGCACATCGCTTTTAACCGGGCGGATTACTATGTCAGCTCGAGTGAGGGCGGTTTGTCCCAATCGTTGCACAGTCAAACTTACCGACCGCAACAATACCTCTAACGTGCGCGGTGAGACAGGTCGTGGTCTCAGGTCTTGTAGGACTTCTACTGCAATGACCAGATCGGCGCCTATATACCGGCATACGTCCACCGGGACCAAATCAGTTACCTCTCCATCGGTCAGGAGCATTTCGTCCCATTTCACCGGTGGAAAGAAACCTGGAATGGCTGAACTGGCCATTACCGCCTGGTGCAGATCACCACGGCATAAAGCCACACCTTTGCCGCTGATGAGATCTGTAGCAACGGTGGCGAGGGGAAGGTCCTCGACACGGCCCGGAGCAATTAAAGCTTCTACGGCTTCGATTAGATATTTGTCCGACAACAAAGCACTGCTATGTAAAGCGCGGTTGACCACCAACACTTCCATCATCCGTCTGAGCAGGCGAGCCGTGGAGCTGAGATCGTTTCCCGATGGGGTATAGGCGCTCATCACTCGCGCTACGGTGCGCTGCTCATGGAGTACTTTTTCCAGATGGTTGATGGCCGCTTGCGCCGATCCTTTCTGGAGGTACAAGGCCGCCGTCAACGCTCCCATGCTAGTACCTGCGAAGAGGTCTACATGAATGCCGGCTTCATCCAGGGCTTTCAATATCCCCAGATGAGTGTATCCGCGAGCGCCTCCTCCGCCCAGCGCCAAACCGATTTTGATGGCTTTGCGTTCTTCTTTCTTCATCTACCCATTGGATTTACATCGCACCGTATAAAATACAAAGAATGGCAGTGAAAGTCAATCATAAAGTGAGCTACCGGCGGAAAGAATATTTAAAGCAAAGAACTAAAAATATCTCTTGCTTTTGGCGTTCAGCGAGGTTATCCTCTGGGGTCTTCCAAATGACTCAAATCGCCCCTCCACTAACTTCAAAAATTACGGATAATTAGAAAAATAACACAATATATGGTGTTAATTCTACGTATAACTACCAGATATGTACTTTTAGGGAACATACCTGTTGGTGAACCGTTGAATACTAACAGGGGGTTGGAAGCTTGATCGCAAGCTTGAAAGAAGCCGTGAATTTCGGCGGCGTCGTTGCTTTTACCGGTGCGGGCGTGTCAGCGGAATCAGGAATTCCGACTTACCGGGGTACCGGAGGATTCTGGACGAAGTACGATCCGGACAAATACGCCTCGATTGACTATTTCGAGCAGGATCCTTCCTACTACTGGCGGTTTTTTCGAGATACGCGTCTGGATCTGCTACGGCATCCCAAACCCAATCCGGCGCATCTGGCTTTGGCCGAACTGGAAACGCGAGGCAAATTGCAAGCGGTCATCACCCAAAACATTGATGGACTGCACCAGGAAGCCGGTTCCCGCAAAGTGATCGAGTTGCACGGATCCAGTCGCAAATTTCACTGCTTGGAATGTTGTCGAAGCTATTTATTGGAAGAGATTGAAGCGGAGTTAGAGAAACATCTTCCTCCACTGTGCGCCGACTGCAATGGAATCCTTAGACCAGACATCGTCTTTTTCGGGGAGATGCTTCCACCAGGGGCCATCGAAGAAGCAATGGATCTGGCCAGTCGGGCTTCTCTTCTTCTGGTGATCGGCAGTTCTCTCGTCGTTTATCCGGCAGCGCAAATCCCAATGGCGGCCAAGAGCTGTGGAGCGAGGCTGGCCATCATCAACGATGAGCCAACTCCGGCTGACGGCCTGTCCGATTGGGTATTGATGGGTAAAGCCGGAGAGATCTTGCCACAACTACTGTGATTCATATTGCGTATACATACGTGCAATAGTCCATGTATAGTGTTATTAAAAAGACTTGACTCAAACCAATTTTGAGTTTAAATTAAAGCGCTCTAAAGACAAAACAGAATAAAATGGGATGTTTACCATGAATCTTGACAGACAAAACAAGCCGGAGGGTGGCAGCGATCTATTCACTGAAACTGCTTCACAAAAAGCCGGAAAAAGCAACGGCAAAACGCAGCAGGTCGAACCTAAGCCGGAAACCATCGCGTCTCCGGTTCAGGTTCGCCCTGTGGCGTATTCCTACAGCGAGAACTGTCTCTCAGTACTACGACGACGCTATTTGATGAAGAACGAATATGGCGAAGTCATCGAAACTCCCGAACAGATGTTTCGCCGGGTTGCTAAACACGTAGCCGGAGCCGAGAGACTCTTCAATCCCAAACTCACCGATGAAGAAATGGCGATCATCGAGGAGGAGTTTTACCACCTCATGGCTTCGCTGGATTTCCTGCCTAATTCACCCACGCTAATGAACGCGGGCCGAGAGCTGGGACAGCTTTCCGCCTGTTTCGTACTGCCGGTGGCGGACAGTATGGATGGCATTTTCGACGCCTTGAAATACACTGCGCTGATTCATAAGAGTGGGGGAGGGACAGGTTTCTCCTTTTCCAGATTACGCCCCAAGGACAGCGTGGTGCAGTCCACTGCCGGGACGGCTTCCGGGCCGGTCTCTTTCATGACAGTATTCAACGCCGCCACCGAGACCATCAAACAGGGCGGTACGCGGCGCGGCGCCAATATGGGTATCCTGCGAGTGGATCACCCCGACATCGAACAGTTCGTGGATTGCAAGAAAGGCGAGAACGCGCTGAATAATTTCAACATCTCCGTGGCCGTTACAGATGAGTTCATGGATGCGGTTAAAAACCATGAGATGTTTGACTTGCGCGACCCTCGGACTGGCCAGGTTATGCGCCAGGTGAACGCTGAAAAGCTCTTCGACAAGATTGTCGAGAACGCCTGGAACAACGGCGAACCCGGCGTCGTCTTCCTGGATCAGATCAATCGTTCCAACCCCACGCCGCAGGTCGCTGCCATCGAATCCACTAATCCTTGCGGCGAACAGCCGTTGCTGCCTTACGAATCCTGCAATCTGGGTTCTATCAACCTGGATCACATGGTGGAAGAGGGCGAGGTTGATTGGGCCCGACTCGAACGCACGGTGAAGCTCGTGGTGCGTTTTCTGGACAACATCATCGAAGTCAATAAATATCCCCTACCGCAGATCGAGGCGATGACCAAGGCTAATCGCAAGATCGGTCTGGGGGTCATGGGTTTCGCCGACATGCTCTTCCAACTGGATATTCCCTATAACTCTGCCGAAGGCATCAATCGCGGCGAAGAGATCATGAGCTTTGTTCAGAAGAAGAGCCACAAAGCCTCCCAAGAGCTGGCGGCTTGGCGAGGAACGTTCCCCAACTACCCCACATCCACTTATGAAGAGCCTATCCGCAATTCCACGGTAACCACCGTCGCACCCACCGGCACACTTTCGATGATCGCCGACTGTTCAGGCGGCATCGAACCGGCTTTCAGCCTGGTCTACGTCAAGAAGGTGCTGGACGGCCAGGAACTGCTCTACGTCAACCAGAGATTCGAAACGGCTCTGAAGCGCGCCGGCCTGGATAGCAAGGAATTGATGGAGAAGATTGCCAAGTCCAAGTCCCTCGAAGAGGTGCCTGAGATCCCCTCGCAACTACGCCGCATCTACGTCACCGCACATGACATCACTCCCGAGTGGCACGTGCGCATGCAGGCGGCTTTCCAGCGTTACACCGACAATGCCGTTTCCAAGACGATCAACTTCCCGCACAACGCCACCTCTTCGGACGTCAAACGAGCCTATCTGCTGGCCTACGACCTGGGCTGCAAAGGCTTGACCATCTACCGCGATCAATCACGTCAGGAGCAGGTATTGCATCGGGGGACTTCGGTTGTAAAGCCGGGCGAAGAGCCCGAACGTGGTTCCTTGAAACCCCGGCCCCGCCCCGCGGTGACGCGCGGCATGACCGAACGTATCAACACTGGCGAAGGCGCTTGCTACATCACCATCAACGAAGACGACAAGGGGATCTGCGAGGTGTTCACTTCCATCGGCAAAGCCGGAGGCAACTTGGCAGCGCAGACCGAAGCCATCTCAAGACTAATCTCACTGGCCTTGCGGTCAGGTATCGAACCACAGAGCATTATCAAACATCTAAAAGGGATCTCCGGGCCCAACGCCGTGTGGGAAAACGGCACACTGGTTACTTCTGCGCCCGACGCCATCGCCAAGGCCATGGAACGCTACATGCAGCGTCGTGATATGGAGAAGAGCGCCGAAACCGAGCGCGAGGCGAAGGTTAGCATGATCCCGGTGGTGGAAAAACCAAAGGAGCCGCCGCCTGTCAAGCGGGATCCCGAGGCGGCTCTGATGTTGGATCAGTGCCCCGACTGCGGCAGCCCCATTGCCCGTGAAGAGGGATGCCTGACCTGCCATGCGTGTGGGTTTACGAGGTGCGGGTAGCAGGTGGTACAGGCGTCTCCGCCTGTCGTATGAATGAACACAGGCACGGAGGCCTGTACTACTTTCGATTGGGTAGTATAGGCGTCTCCGCCTGTCATACAGAAAACATCCAAATTCGATTGTGTTGGGGGGAGAAGCGCAGCAAAATGGAAGGCGGGGGAGAGATCGTCCGCCTTTTCAGTAACGATAATAATCACAATAATAATGCCGAGGGACAAAGAATATGCGAAAACCAAAATGGTATTATTTAAAAAGTCGGTACGCTAAACGTGTCGGAAAGGAAGATAGCCCAATAAAAAATCAGGCAAAAACCATCTTTTGGACAAGAGTGATGGCCATTGGAGCGATTGCAGCAGCGATTTTTACCTGTTGGAACACCAGTATAACCCGAGCAATATTATTACAAGCGAGAGATGATAGTAAATTGGAATATAGACCTTATGTTATACTTGACTTGGGTTCATTTAGTGGAGATAAAATTCGTAATGAAAATGAGTATGAAGTATTTTTAGTAAAATTTAATGCTTTCTATAGAAACTTCGGAAAAACACCAGCGATTAATTTTAATTGCGGATTTGGGATTTCAAATTGTAAATTTGATAGTAATGCAAAGATCATAAAATTTGATAAAGGTCCACGAGAAACATCAACAGTATTGATGGGCGATATCGTCAGAAGCGTTGAAAGAACATTTGAAATTCAATTACCAAATAATATAAAAGCAGGTGATATAGCAATGATAAATATTAGAAACCAGAATTTACCATTCGAAATACAGGATGTTTCCTCATTTCCAATTTATTACTATTTCGATTATTCATATGCCGATTTGAACGGAGCAAAGTATCATGAAACCTGTGGAATTTGTATCCTATTCAATATTCAGTCGAAAAAATTCGATCTTGTTTGGGATTCATTTTTTATGGAGAACAAAAGATTGATGAACAAAACGAATAGTTTGTAGGGCGGACTAAGGGCTTTTAGCCCGCCAAATAGGTGCTCCAACTCGGCGGACTGCGCTGCGCTTAGTCCGCCCTACAGAGCCGATAGCCAAAAGCCAATAGCCAAGAGCTAATACCCCCATGGACTCCACTTCCGTCATTGATCCCGTGATCGGCGCGCTGAATAACGTATTTCTGCTCTTCCTGGTGTATGCCGTCTGGTTGCTGGTCACCGGCAGCCCCATCTGGAAATACCGCGCCCGACCCACGAGCACCCGGCCAGTGGTATTGCAGAGTGACTGGTTCCGGATCAGCGGCGGGATTTATTTGGCTGGATTCTTCCTGTCCCTGCTCACGGGGATACCCATTATCAATTTGATTTTTTACGTGCTATCCATTGTCGCGTATATTGTGGGTCTGTGGAAGTCGCTGGCGCCGAAGGTGCTATAGTCAGTGGGTTTAACCACTTATTCTTAAGCGAGCACCGGAATTTATTCCGGTGTTATTTGCGCCGAAAGTACTCTGACATGCCTTCCAAGTTTTTCCTCTACCTTCCGGGTCTGCTCTGGTTTCTGCTGATCGGCTCGTACGGTATCTACCTGATCGTCACGGGAAAACCAGTGCGCCGCTACGCCAACTTTGGCCTGTATCGCCGCAACCGGCCGCGTGGGTCCCATTTTACACTCCCGCCTCCACCCACACCCACGAACTGGCTGCGTGCAGCCGGAGTTTTAGTGATCATTACTTACAGCATCTATAGTACTGTAGACGATCCAGACTACTCCCTGCTAGTCTTCATTCTCATCATCATTTGTATTCTAATGCTGATCATAGGACACATCGTTGCGTACCGTTCCCGCCGCGTATTATGAATGTTATATTGTAAACATACTCGCCTATCAAACCAATCCAAAATATTCATTGACAAATCAGTTTCCGATTATTATATTATGGATATTCTTGTGAATCTTTGAACGAACTCGTTTCTGAGTCGTTCATGTAATAACAATAAGGCCTTCTTGATCCGACTTGTTGGTCGGGATCATGGGCGACCCCGACTACCAAAAAGCCGGCGATCGGTAATTGGAGTCGTCCTTGCTCCCAATTTTATAGCGATCTCAATATGGAGAAATAACTCATGAAACGCTTTGAAATGCGCATGGACCCGCTGACGCACGAGGTTTACTACGACGTTTACTGCAAGGGCTATCAGTTGATGTCAGATCCCCTGTTGAATAAGGGATATGCCTTTAATCCGGAAGAGCGGCGTGAATTCTATTTGACGGGATTAATGCCCGACACGGTAGGTTCATTGGAAGAGCAAGTCGCCCGCAACTATGCTCATTTGCAATCAAGTAGTGGCGATCTGGACAAATACGTGACCATCATGAGCGTCTTGGATCGCAGCGAAACGGTCTTCTATGCGATCCTGGCTCGTCATATCGAGGAATTACTGCCCATCGTTTATACTCCGACCGTGGGGCAGGCTTGCATGAACATGTCGCACATCCTGCGCCGTTATCGAGGCATTTACGTCACGCCCAATAATGTCCACAACATCGAAGACATCCTGCTGAATGTGGGTCTGTCGAACATCTCGCTGATTGTGGCTACAGATGGTGAGCGCATCCTGGGTCTGGGCGATCTGGGCGCTGACGGCATGGGTATCCCCATCGGCAAGGTCGCTCTGTATGTGGCTGCTGCCGGAATTCATCCGGCTTCAACACTCCCGGTCTGCATTGACGTGGGCACCAACAACGAGCGCCTGTTAAACGATCCACTCTACTTGGGTTACCGCCACCCGCGCTTGACCGGCGAAGCCTATTACCAGGTCATCGAACGCTTTGTGCAGGGCCTCACGCGGGTGTTCCCGAGGGCTTTACTACAGTGGGAGGATTTCGGTAAGCATCATGCGTTTCCTTTACTTGAGCGCTACAAGGAACGCCTCTTGAGCTTCAACGACGACATCCAGGGGACGGGCGCGACCGCCGCCGCCGCTCTGCGCACCGCCTTAAAGATCAAGGGCGCGAAACTATCAGACGAACGCATCGGTATCATGGGTTTCGGGCAAGCGGGGAGTGGTGTCGCCAATGCCATCGTCACCATGATGATGGCGGATGACGGCATATCTCAGGAGGAGGCTCGCCGCCGCATCTACGCCATTGACATCAACGGTCTTCTGTTGGAACGTATGTCCGTGGAAGCATACCAACAGAATTTCCTGCAACCGTTGGAGGCGATTGCCAAATGGCCGATTTCCAAGGAGAGGCCGCCCACCCTGGCGGAGGTCGTCAAACATGCCCGCATCACCATGTTGATCGGGCTGTCCGCGCAACCGGGGATCTTCGATCATGCTCTGCTGGAAACTCTGACCTCCAATACCGACCGCCCCATCGTGCTGGCGCTGTCCAACCCCACTTCGAAGATCGAAGCCACACCGCAACAGGTCATGGATGCGACCAGGGGCCGCGCCCTGATTGCCACCGGCAGCCCCTTCCCGCCGATAGTCGGATCCGAGGGCCGCGAAACGCAGATTTCACAATGCAACAATCTCTATATCTTCCCCGGGATGGGTCTGGGTTCGATCATCAGCCAGGCGACCCGTGTCACGCACAAGATGTTCCACGCCGCCAGTTGCGCCATTTCCGACATGGTTACCGCGGATCAGCGCAGCCAGGGTTGTCTGTTGCCCGCTTTGACGGATATCCGCAAGGTATCGTTCGAGGTGGCTCTGGCGGTAGCCAAGCAGGCTCGCCAGGAAGGTCTGGCCATCCAGGTCCCGGATCAAAAGCTGTTCGACATGATCCACAACGCCATGTGGGAGCCGCAGTATTATCCGTATCGTTTTCATAAAATATAGAGATAAGAAAACCGAGAACCGAGCGCCGAAAACCGTAGTCGGGGTCGTCCCCGGCCCCGATTGTAAAAGTCATTCCGGCTTGTCCGGAATCGGATCCGTAGTCGGGGACCCCCTAGGCCCCGATGGTACACCGAGCCTCCAGCCCTCCTGCGTTGTGTCAGGTCTTTAGCGAAACGGTGACCTAAAACATTTTTCTCCCGCAACAATTACCTCTTGACATTCATACTGGAATTGCTTATATTATTGTCATCTAAAATTCATGGTGACAATGATACCCCTGCTGATCATCTTGACAACTGTCCTGCTCGCCCCCGGGGAGAAGCGTTATGACCAAGCGCCGACCCCCGCTCTCACCTTCTCCCAAACCATTCAACTC